>JAGVHR010000200.1 GCA_020056455.1 Thermodesulfovibrionales bacterium | reverse complement strand
ATCTTCAGAGTTATTCTATCAGTCTAATGGTCTTTCCCTCCAATTCCTCTACATACATCGGATCCTGCGGCAGAGACCGCAGGGTGTATCAGTTATGAATTTTTTTAGATTTTAACCGAAAGATTAGGTAGAGTATAAAGGTATGCGTTTTGACGAACTAGATATCCCCCCCCAGATTCTTGAGGGAATTCGCACCGCAGGTTTTACGGAATGCACTCCTGTTCAGACCCTGACTCTGCCTGAAGCGCTGAAGGGAAGAGACATTGCTGCGCAGGCCCAGACAGGAACCGGCAAGACCGCAGCTTTTCTGATCGCAGTATTTTCCCGTATGCTCGCAGCACACGCTCCGGGTACCGGCCCTTCACCGGCAGCGCTCGTAATCGCGCCGACCCGGGAACTGGTGGTCCAGATAGAAGCAGAGGCAAGGATTTTGTGCGGCTCCGCAGGATTCAGGATTGTTGCAGCCTATGGAGGCATTGACTATCTAAAGCAGCGCGATGACATAAGCAGAGGCGTTGACCTGCTTATCGGCACTCCTGGACGTCTGATCGACTATCTCAAACAAAGGGTTTACAGCCTGAAAAAAACAGAGTTCCTGGTTATCGACGAGGCTGACCGCATGTTCGACATGGGCTTTATCAATGATCTGCGCTTTCTGCTCAGAAGAATGTCGCCCTATCATCAGCGTCAGTCCATGCTCTTTTCAGCCACTCTGTCAAGCCGCGTCATGGAACTTTGCTATGAACATATGAATAACCCGGAACGCTTCTCCGTAACTCCAGGGAAACTGACTGTGGATATAATCGAACAGGAACTCTATCATGTCAGCAAGGACGAGAAATTCGGTCTGCTTCTGGGCATCCTCAAACACGAAGCCGGCGGTCACTACATTATCTTCTGCAACATGAAGTCTACTGCAGATAAACTAAAGGTCATGCTGAATGCAAACGGTTTTGCCTCAGCAGCCATTACAGGCGATTTGCCGCAGGAGAAACGGCTGAAGACGCTGAACCGGTTTAAAAACGGCACATTGTCCATCCTCATAGCTACTGACGTTGCAAGCCGGGGGCTTCATATTGACAACGTAACCCATGTCATCAACTACGATCTGCCTCAGGACATGGAGGACTACGTCCACCGCATCGGCAGAACAGCCAGGGCCGGAGCCGGAGGCAAGGCTGTCAGCCTCGCCTGTGAGGATTATGTCTTTTCCCTGCCTGACATCGAAGCCTATATCAAACAAAAGATCCGGGTCATGCCTGTGACCGACGAACTGATCGTTACTGATTATAAAACCGTGCATAGATCACATCCTGCCGGCAAATTCCCTCAGAGTAATAATCAGCACATCAAAAAAAGACAGGGCAAAGACTTAACGAAGCGGCCGCCCGGTCCGGCCTCGAAACAGGCAGGGCCTTCCAATCGATCGTCGAGAAAAAGCCGGTCCACCGGCGCCCGTCCTCATGGCAGCAGTTCTTCCTGATCCAGAGCGAAAGCCTTGTGTGTTGACAAGACAGAGACTTATGGTATAGTATCTAAACATTGCAACTATAAACCAAAGGAGGCAGCAATGGATCAGAGAAAATACGTTTTTGTCCTCTCGCACGCAACCACAAACCCCATGGAAGTTCTTGGTATCATGAAGATCGCCTCAAATATGAAGGCCTTTGCCGATGATATTGACCTTGCCGTCTTCCTCATTGGCGAGGGAGTTCAACTCGCCAAAAAAGGAGTTGTTGAAAATATTTCAATCGAGTTTGAAGGAAAACAGGTCAATCTTGGCGAAATGCTCGAATTGCTCATAGATTTCGACGTTAAGTTGTATGTATGCCACGCCTTCATGCCAGGGTTTGGGCTTACTGCAGAAAACCTGATTGAAGGGGTTGAAGTCAAGTCAAGTTCCTATCTCGGAGAATTGCTCCTTCAAGGGTACACTCCTTTTTCGCTCAATATCTGACGGTTTCGTAAAAAGCCCTTTATCAGACCACCCTATTCCTTTCCTCCCCCATCCAGGGGGAGGAAACCATTTAAGAACAACTGAAGCATTCTCCCAGCTTTGCGCCCCCTCTTTAAAAAAAACCGGTTATGCTATAAACTTCTCTTTATATCAAACTCAGGAGGGTTTTATGACAATGATAAAAAGAATAGGCATTATTACGAGCGGAGGTGACTGCGGCGGCCTGAATGCCGTAATCAAGGGCGTGGCCCGCGAAGCGTACGCCCTGGGCATAGAGTCTGTTGTCATTCCTAACGGCTACGCAGGCCTTTACAACCTCATTGAATTGCCTGAGGTAGTTAACCTCAATGCAGAGCGGGTCAGCCGTATCGAGGCCTCGCTTGCAGGCTCAGAGGCTGGACACTCGCGCGTTAAAATCAGCAAGATCAAGGACGATAAAAAATATGACCGTATAAAGATGGGCCTTAAAAAGTTCGGCATTAATGCCCTTATTATCAGTGGCGGCGACGATACCGGAAGCGTTGTAGTGGATCTGTCGTCTCAGGGCATACCCTGCATCCATGTTCCAAAGACCATGGACCTTGACCTTCAGCCCTACAGTGTCGGCGGAGACTCGGCAATAAACAGAATCGCCGTCTTTACTCGGGACCTCAAGACAACCGGATT
>JAGVHR010000193.1 GCA_020056455.1 Thermodesulfovibrionales bacterium | reverse complement strand
GGAGTTTCCAAGATCGTTGAATATGGCGCCAGACTTGCGGGCCACAGAAAAAAGCTCTCATCACAGTTCAGTGAAGTCACTGATCTGATCCGGGAGGCAAACTACTGGGCAAAGCAGGAGGGAAGCCCTATAGTGAAGGCTGAGCATGTTGAAAAAGCTCTTCAGGAGAAGGTCTACAGAAACAACAGGATTGAGGAGCGTATTCAGGAGATGATGCTTGAAGATACGATCATAGTCAACACTCAGGGGGAAAAGACAGGCCAGATTAATGGTCTGGCAGTCCTGGATATGGGTGACTATATGTTCGGAAAGCCTTCGAGGATAACGGCAAAAACGTATACCGGAAAGGCCGGCGTTGTCAATATCGAACGCGAGACCAAGATGAGCGGCAGAATACATGAGAAGGCGATACTGATTATAAGCCACTACATAAACAGCACCTTTGCAAGCAGGAAGCCGATTAGTTTCTCTGCGTCCATTACCTTTGAGCAGCTTTACGATATGGTTGAGGGAGACAGCGCATCCTGCGCTGAATTATTCGTTATCCTGAGCAGTCTTGCCCGCGTTCCGCTTAAGCAGGGCCTTGCGATTACCGGTTCCATGGACCAGTATGGAGATGTGCAACCCATAGGAGGGGTGAACGAAAAGGTCGAAGGTTTTTTTGACCTGTGCAAGGTCCGCGGTCTTGACGGTTCTCATGGCGTTGTCATTCCGAGAAAAAATGTGAACAACCTTATGCTGAAAAAAGAGGTCCTCGATGCAGTGGAAGAAGGAAAATTCAGCATCTACGCCATAAGCAGGGTAGAGGAAGGGATTGAACTGTTTACCGGAATGCCTGCCGGTGAATTGAGTGAAGACGGCACATGGACGGATGGTTCGCTTAATTATATGGTGATGAAGAGGTTGGATGAGATCAGCCAGGCATTCAAGGACAGGGATAAAAAAGAAGATACAAAGGAAAAAGATAACAACGGCAATGAAGCGGCTTCGTGATTTCATACCTTTTGCGCTTCTTGTAGCAGTAACATTGCCCTTTGCCGTTGTCCCGTATCGCATATCTCTCAGGATGGGCGACGCTGTTGGTGTGCTTGTTTATTTGTTCTGGCGAAGCAGACGGCGGATTGCCATGGACAACCTGCGCGGCGCTGTTTCGCGCGGGGCGATAACCCTGAACGAAAGCCCCCACTCAGTCGTCTTCAGGAATTTCAGGAATCTCGGCAGATTTTTTGTTGAGGTCAGCAAGATCTACTATGGCGTTAGCGCCGGTATATTCAGGAATGTCGAATTAATTGGGGCCGAGAATCTCAGGAAGGCGCTGGACAAGGGTAAGGGTGTCCTGCTTATCTCAGGCCATTGCGGCAACTGGGAGCTTATGGGTGTCTATATATCCAGGCATCTCACAAAGGTCAAGGGCATTGCCAGGAAACAGGACAATTTCTATATCAACAGGCTTATCGAAAAGACCCGGCAGCGGTATGGAAACAGTGTGATCTATAAGGAGGGCGCGTTGAAAAAGCTGCTCGCCTCACTGAAGAGAAACGAAGCAGTCGGCATGCTCATTGATCAGAGTGTAGTCAGATCAGAGGGGCTCATCCTGCAGTTTTTAGGCAGAAACGCATACGTGATGAAGACCCCGGCGATAATAGCGAGAAAGACAGGCTCTCCTGTGGTACCCCTATTCATAAGAAGAACGAAAAATGGGCACATGATCGAAATCGGCGATGAGATTCCGCTCACCGAGGGTGAGGACAGCGATTTTTCGCTCATATGTGATACTGCCAATTTTTCCGGGGCCATTGAAGAGTTCATCAGAAAGTACCCTGCAGAATGGCTCTGGATCCACAGACGGTGGAAGAGACCCAGGGAAAACGCGGCCTGACACCACTCAAGGCTGATGCTGCCGGAAGACTCAGGGGCATGTCAGTTGTATGCGCTGTATATCTTCTGCCCTGCCGCTACTTTTATCTATATCCACTACTACCGCAGACAAAATCCCTTTTCCATGGGCTGTCTCGAACCTGTCCGGCATTCCGGTCAAAAAACGCCTGATGATCTGGTCCACATCAATGCCTATTACTGAGTGTGCCGGACCGGTCATGCCCACGTCGGTTATATAAGCGGTGCCTTTAGGCAGGATCTTTTCGTCAGCAGTCTGCACATGTGTATGTGTACCTATAACTGCGCTTGCCTTTCCATCTACGAAATAACCGAAGGCCACCTTTTCAGATGTGGCCTCTGCGTGCAGGTCGATGATGATTATATTGGTTTCTTTCTGAAGGGCCTCTAATTCTTCTTTTGCCTTGCGGAAAGGGCAGTCCATGTTTGCCATGAAGACCCTTCCCGACAGGTTCAAAACACCGATCCTGGTGCCGTCGGGAAGAGGACAAACGATACTGCCATAACCAGGGACTCCCGGTGCAAGGTTTGCAGGGCGGAGTACTCGATCTTCCTTTGATATGTACCCGACAAAGTCCTTTTTGTCCCACACATGGTTGCCTGTTGTGATCACATGGACTCCCATCCTGAAGAGGTCATTCACAAGGCTTTCGGTCAAGCCGAATCCGCCTGCTATGTTCTCTCCGTTTGCGATTACGAAGCCTATCTTATGATTATCAATGAGGCCTGGGAGGCAGGCACTAACCGCGTTCCTTCCCACCTTGCCGACAATATCTCCAATAAATAGAACTTTCATGATTAATGACGACTGACCAGCGATGCAACAGGAAAACATATCGGCAAGGTAATTCCCATCCCGCAACGCGCTACTCGTAATTTGCCGCTGTTATTTTGCATATTCGACATGCCTCGACTCTCTGATGACAGTAATCTTGATCTGTCCTGGATATGACATCTCTGCTTCGATCTTCTTAGAGAGATCACGCGCGATCATAGCTGACAGTTCGTCGTTCACTTCGTCAGGTTTTACGATAATCCGGACCTCCCTGCCGGCCTGGATTGCGTAGCACTTTTCAACGCCTTTGAAGGAGAGAGCCAGCTTTTCAAGCTCCTCAAGGCGCTTCAGGTAATGCTCTATGCTCTCTCTTCTTACGCCGGGACGCGCAGCTGACAGTGCATCAGCTGCCGCAACCAGTGCAGCCTCAACAGTGATCGGGTCGGCGTCGCCGTGGTGCGCAAAAATGGCATTGACAACCTTATTGTTTTCTCCAAACTTTCTGGCAAGATTTGAGCCGATCTCCTGGTGAGAGCCCTCAGTCTCATGATCGATAGCCTTGCCGAGGTCATGAAGAAGGCCGGAACGTTTTGCGAGTTTTGTGTCGACTCCCAA
This sequence comes from Thermodesulfovibrionales bacterium, assembly GCA_020056455.1. Lineage (GTDB taxonomy): Bacteria > Nitrospirota > Thermodesulfovibrionia > Thermodesulfovibrionales > UBA6898 > UBA6898. The sequence goes on along the minus strand of JAGVHR010000193.1, from coordinate 3,811 downwards.
TTCGCCTGCCATCATTCCCGCAAGATAGGCCACCTCTCGGGAGTGCTGAAGCATGTTCTGGCCGTAAGATGTCCTGTATTTCAGTCTGCCGAGAGTTTTTATGAGTTCGGGATGGATTCCTGACAACCCGAGCTCAAAAACAGCCTTTTCTCCTTCTTCTCTAATATTGCTATCTACCTCTTTCCTTACCTTTTCGACAACCTCTTCGATCCTTGTAGGGTGGATCCTGCCGTCAGCAATAAGCCGCTCAAGGGACTGTTTGGCTATCTCTCTTCTGACAGGGTCAAAGCTTGACAGGGTCACCATTTCCGGTGTGTCGTCGACAATCAGGTCGACTCCGGTGGCAGCCTCAAGCGCCCTGATATTCCTTCCTTCACGGCCTATGATCCTTCCCTTCATTTCGTCATTAGGGAGACTTACGGCGCTTACTGTTGCATCGGCAACATAGTCGCTTGCATAGCGCTGTACGGCAAAGCCTATTATTTCCTTTGATTTTTTCTCGGCTGTTTCTTTGGCCTCGTCCTCTATTTTTTTGACGAGCCTTGCTACCTCAAAAAGCGATTCCTCTTCAGCTCTTCTCAGGATCTCCTGCCTTGCCTCTTCAGATGAAATACCTGAGAGTTTTTCGAGGACCTCTGTCTGATTTCTGATAAGTTCGGCCTGCCTGTTTTCCATTTCCTGCAGAGCGTGTTCCCTGCCGGAGTAATCGCGTTCTCTCCTGCCGAGTTCCTGGTCCCTCTTATCAATCTGGTCGAATTTGCGATCAAGCGTTTCTTCCTTCTGGCGGAGGCGCTTTTCAAGGTGACTTACTTCAGTGCGTCTCTCCCGCAGTTCCTTTTCAGCCTCATTTTTTGCCTGGTAAATTATGTCTTTTGACTCGAGCTGAGCCTCTCTCCTTATGCTCTCCGCTTCCTTCAGCGAGGTTTCAACGGCCTTGTTTTTTTCAGCCTCGATGGAAGACATCCGGTCTTTCAGGGCGCTCTTGTATATCCGGCTCATTAACAGACCGACGGCTATTCCTGTAATAACAGCGATTGCGACATAGAGTATGCTGTCCATCAGGTTATTTCTCCCTTCCTTGCAATCTTTCCTGTATTATTTTTTCGAACCCCTCTGAAGAGGGGGTGTAAAACGATTTCTTGTGATTCATATATTGCTGTTTTACGTAATGATTTCTGAAGTCATGCGGGTACAGGTATCCAGAGCCGGCCCCCAGTTTTTTTGCATTTTTGTAGCTTGCGTCTTTCAGATGGTCCGGGACTTCCTGCACAGGTTCTTTTTTTACTGCTTCGAGTGCTTTGTCGATTGCGAGATACGAAGCGTTGCTTTTAGGCGCAGTTGCAACATAGAGAGCCGCCATGGCCAGGGGTATTCTGCCCTCCGGCAATCCGATCCTTTCAAATGCCTGTAGCGCTGATACTGCGACAGTCAAAGCCTGTGGGTCTGCAAGACCGACATCCTCGGCAGCGCAGATGACGATCCGCCGCGCTATGAAAAGGGGGTCTTCGCCTGCCTCCAGCATCTTTGCCAGCCAATAGACAGCAGCATCGGGGTCAGTGCCACGCATACTTTTTATGAAGGCAGAGATGGTATTGTAGTGGTCGTCTTCGTCATAATAAAGCGATCTGTCCTGGGTGACTTCCTTTACATGTTCAAGGGTGATGATAGTACTTTCGCCTGCTTTGTAGGGCGACGCAAGAAAAGAAAGTTCAAGGATGTTCAGTGCCCTCCTTGCGTCCCCTACGCTTAGGGATGCGACATACTCTGCAGCATCCGGCTGCAGGATGATGCTATGAGCGCCAAGCCCTCTTTTGTCGGATAGCGCAAGGTAGAGCAGCTTCTTAAGATCTTCCGAAGGAATGGGTTTGAACTGGAAAATGAGCGATCGTGAAGAAAGTGCGGGAACTAGCGAGAAAAAAGGGTTTTGTGTCGAAGCCCCGACGAGGACCACTTCACCCTGCTCAACATGCGGAAGCAGGGCATCCTGCTGGGTCTTATTGAATCTGTGTATCTCGTCAACAAAAAGGATAGCCCGCTCTCCCCTGGTAGACTCAACAGCCTCTCTTATATCCCGGATGCCTGCTGTTACGGCATTGATTGAGATGAACCTGGCCTGAGTTTTCCCTGCAATAATATGAGCAAGCGCGGTTTTTCCCGTGCCGGGCGGACCATAGAATATGACAGATACTATTTTATCCTCTTCTATGAGCCGCCGGAGAGGCTTGTCTTTGTCAAGAAGATGCGCCTGACCGAGAAAGTCATCGAAATCTTCAGGCTGCATCCGCCACGCAAGGGGGGGCGCTTTTTTTTCAGTCTTAAACAGTTCCAAATTCCTTAGTCCGGAGCCGGACTATGGTCTTTAAAGGACTTTTGGCGCAGAGAAAACGGTGTTTGGGAAGAAAAAGGTTTGTAAGGAATTTATGAAAAAGTCCGGACAGCCGGACAGAAACACGTTGTTTTCTCTATAATTTTTTTTGTTTGGATCACCCAAAAGTAATAAGACCACAGAGACCGACTTCTCAATTAAAATTACGATAAACCCGCCCTGCCGTGTATGTGAAGAATCAGATCCGCCTGAAATATAGGTGGGTGCCTTAAATGCACCTTCAGGCTTTTGGCACATGGCCAACATGCACACCAGTGCATCACACAGGTTCCCAAAAGATCTAATTTGCCGGATCAATTTTTCCACATATCACCAACAGGGCAGGCAATCACCCGAATTCCTACCTATATTTATAACAGAAAAGTCAGGAATGAGCAAGGAAAAATTCTTTAAGTAAAGCATGTTTTGACTTGTATTGTAAGCTATTTTTCAATACACTATAGAGGCTCCTGCAAAAGTAAAAAAACACAGGGTTGTCATTTCGGCCAAAGGGAGAAATCTTATGTTTATCAACACGATGAAAGATTCCTCATTTCATTCGGAATGACAGAATTGATACTTTTGCAAGAGGCTCTATATAATTGGATTTTATATCCGGGAGCATGAGTTAATTTAGTCGATATTATTAGGGAGATTGCCGTGTACGGCATGCTTAAAATCTGAATAAGATGCAGAAGGAGGCAACATGTTTGGTTTGGGAATGCAGGAGCTGGTCATTATTCTTGTTATCATTCTTGTTCTTTTTGGGGCCAAGAGGCTCCCTGAACTGGCAAGTGGAATGGGAAAGGCCATTAAGAATTTCAAGAAAGCATCGAATGAGCCTGACGAGATCGATGTAACACCGAAAAAGAGCGTTGAGGCTGACACGGCGACTGAAGTTAAAAAAGAGGCCGCAGGAGAAGATAAGACAAAAGGTGCATAGAGGACCTCTCGCGGAGATTGACCTTTCAGCCCTTGAGCGCAATCTCCAGACCGTAAGGAATATGGCAGGCAAGAGCGCGTTGATAGCTGTTATCAAGGCAGATGCTTACGGTCATGGCTCTGTTGAAATAGCGCAAAGACTGGCGCAAGGCGGCGTATCTCAGTTCGCCGTCGCCTATACGGAGGAGGCGAAACAGCTTAGGGAGGCAGGAATCAGTGTCAGGATCATGGTGCTTTTTGACCAGACAGATGCAGGCGCTTATTTTGATTATGACCTTGTCCCTGTTATCAGGGACCTTAATGGGGCCAGGGTTTTTGCCGCTGAAGCTGTAAGAAGACAGAGGAAAATCCCTGTTCATATCAAGATCGACACCGGCATGGGCAGGTTGGGATTCATGCCGGAGCAGGCAATTGATCATGCTGTCGAGGTTGCGGGTTATGAAGGTCTGCTGCTTGAAGGCCTGCTCAGCCATTTTTCCGATGCTGACCTCGTTGACAGAACCT
>JAGVHR010000224.1 GCA_020056455.1 Thermodesulfovibrionales bacterium | reverse complement strand
GATTTTTCTCCTGATAAGACAATTTTAAAATTAATACCTTCGAATGGTGAAATCCAGTTAATTGAAACAGAAAATTTGAAAGCGGTGTTCTTTGTTAAAGATTTTCAGGGAAGTAAAGAACGTAAGGATAAATATAAAGATGCCAACCCCTGGGGAGGCAAAAAAATACAGGTACATTTTATTGACGGCGAAATCGTTGTCGGTTATACCTTGCATTACGATCTTGGCAATCAGGGGTTTTTCGTTACACCGGCTGACGATAAAAGCAACAATGATAATATCTTTGTTATAGTTTCAGCCATAAACAAAATAACGTTTTTGTAATATTATATGTTGCAAATATTACGACAATAATAAGGTAAGTTAATTTTTGAGAAATTAATACATGTATTCTGAAATTTCAGTTAACCTTGGCAATTTCCTGCTTTCTCTGTCGGACGCTATGGACCTTGCAAGCCCTGCCGTGGCGTCACATCAACAGAGGACCGCGTTTATTGCATGGGAGATGGGCAAGGCGGCAGATCTCTCTGAAGATACCATTGAAAGATTATTTATTGCCGCGCTGCTTCATGATATCGGGGCTTTGTCCCCAGAAGAAAAAATCAGTATACACAACTTTGAAGACGATAACCCGGAAAAGCACTGCATCCGCGGTGAGGCTTTATTCAAATTAGTCCCCTGGCTTGAACCCGCAGCCGGGATAATCAGGTCCCATCACAAAGGATGGCAGAAATGGGAAGAGCCTATTGATATGCCTGTTGTGCTGGAATCCCAGATAATATTCCTCGCGGACCATCTTGAGCGTTTTATTAACCGGCGCCAGTATATCCTGCATCAGAATGAACAGCTTACCGCGAAAATCTCATCTTTATCCGGCGCCCTCCTGCACCCGGATGTTGCAGATATGTTTATTGCCGCGTCCAGGCGTGAAGAATTCTGGCTGGACCTGATGTCCCCAAGACTGTATTCTCTCCTGCTGCATAAAGGACCTTACCGGCGTGTAGAGGTCGATCTTGACGGTATTTCTAAAATCGGAACGCTTTTCCGGAATATCATTGATTTCAGGTCCCGTTTTACATCTACACATTCTTCCGGGGTTGCGGAATGCGCATCCACACTTGCAAAAATATTCGGCCTGACAGAGACGGAAGTCCGTCTTATGGAGGTGGCTGGAAATTTTCATGATCTTGGAAAACTTGCCGTGCCGAACTCCATACTCAACAAACCCGATAAACTGACCAAAGAAGAATTTGCCGTCATGAGACAGCATACGTATTTCACCTTTTCAATATTGAATACGATCGGAGAGCTTCGGCAAATCGCCGAATGGGCTGCATTCCATCATGAAAAGCTTGACGGCTCCGGTTATCCGTTTCACTGCAAGGCAGATCAGCTTAATACCGGCGCCAGAATTATGGCGATAGCGGACATTTTTACGGCAGTGGCCGAGGACAGGCCCTACAGAAGCGGCATGAGCAGGGACGGGATCGCAATTATATTAAAAAATCAGGCCGATGCTCATCTGCTCGATTCAAGAATAGTAAACCTTCTCCTGGAAAATTACGATGAGGTGCTCGCTGCCACAAAGGAAAAACAGGCGGGTGTAAAAGAATACTACGAAAACCAGTTCGCGCTTCTCGGACAGAAAGAACATGTGATATCGTGAACAAGTTATTTAATAAGGTTCTCATAATAGTCTGTACTTTACTATAAGCGTCATTCCCGCATGTCGTTAGCGGGAATCCAGTAGTTCCTAATCTCTGGATGCCCGATAAAGGTCCTCGTGCATGACAAACAAAGGCAGACAGTTTGTAAATACTATTTTGAGACTATTAATAACATTACTGCAGCGAACTAAATGAGGAGGTATCAATATGGCATTAATAACGTGGAATGAAAATTTAAAAATTAATATGATGGAGATTGATTCACAGCATAAGAAGCTTATTGAACTCATAAATGAGCTGCACGAAGCAATGAAGACGGCTAAAGGCAAGGATGTTATGGGTCATGTATTGAGTGAATTGGTAAATTATACTGTTTATCATTTCGGGACAGAAGAAAAACTGTTTCAGAAGCACGGATATTCTGAATATATAACACACAAAAAACAACATGATGATTTGACAAAACAGGTAATGACTACTGCGGATAAATTCAATAAAGGGGATAATATCATCACCGTTGAAGTGATGAACTTTCTTAAAAACTGGCTTCAGAACCATATTCTTACAGTTGATAAAAGATATGCTCCTTTTCTGAACAGCAAGGGAGTTGTATAAATCAACATCGGGCCGTTATCAAAAGGCTGTGCCTGAAAATAAACTTTCACGACCATCCCCTTCCTGATGCGTCGCTTCCCTTGTTAATTTGCTTTTCACATGCTATTCTTTACTATGTCAAATAAAGTATTTTTGACAATACGATTAGTCGTGAAAATCCATCAGGACACTCAGATAGTGAAGCAATAAAATAAAAAGGAAGATGATATGTTACACCTAAGACGGCAACTGCCTTACAGGCCCACGGAGAGGATGAATGTTGTAAGCTACCCCATAAGAGACATAGTTATGGAGGCCAAACGCGAGGAGGCGAAGGGCAGGAAGATGATCTACCTCAACATCGGAGACCCGCCCCAGTACGGCTTCCAGCCTTTCAACGTGATAGGTGAACGGGTGAAAAGCGCGCTCGATGAAAACTGGAAAGGCTACGCGCCTTCCGAAGGCGACGAGGAATTCAGAAAGACAGTAGCAAAGATTGAGAAATGCAGACCCGAGGACGTGTTTGCAGTAGCAGGCCTCACCGAGGGCATAGATTTCTTCTTTCATTCGTTCATAGGGTTCGGAGAAAAGGTGCTCCTTCCCAACCCGGTATATCCGCTTTACTTAAGCAAAGCAAAACAGTTCGAGGGCGACAGTGTCTTCTACAGACACGATGCGGACGGCCAGATAGACGTTGTAAACCTCGCAAAGAAGATCGAGGGCGCAAAGGCTATGGTGATAATCAACCCGAACAACCCGTTGGGCTCTGTCTATTCTGAAAAGAACCTCTCGGAAGTCGTGAAGCTCTGCGCCGAGTACGACGTCCCAATATTTTACGACGGATCTTACGACCAACTCATATTAGAAGGCAAACAGATAGACTTCAGGAAGATAGCGCGGGACAAGATACCGTTTATATACGGAAGCTCGCTCTCCAAGGACTTCAGCTATACCGGAGCAAGAATAGGATGGGTAGCGTTCCACGGCGATAAGTGGTCAGAGGTCAAGAACGCTTTTTTCCTGTTGTGTAACCAGCGCCTCTCCGTGAATTGGGAATATCAGAAGGCTGCCGCCGCTGCAATTGTGGACCCCTCATACCCTCAGTATATCGCCGACGTGAGGAAGAAGCTCCTTGAAAGGAGAGACACGTTCGTTAAGATGGCCGGGAAACTGCCGCTCTCGTTCCCGGTTCCGAAAGGCGCGTTCTACGCATTCATAAAGATAGAAACGCGGAGATGGAAAAAGGACATTGAATTCGTGCGTGCCGCGCTTAAGAAAGGGGTCGTCTTCGTCCCCGGTTCAGGGTTCGGAAGACAGGAGGACGGGGTGTACTTCAGGACTACGTTCCTGCCGGAGCCGGAAATCATAGAAGAGGCGTTCGCCAAAATCAAACGGATATTGTGAACTGCCGCAAGCAGCTTGAACAGTGTAATAAACTATAATCCTTCAGCAAGCCTGCCCAACTCTTCCGTCAGCGGCAAAGGACTGAAACCCAATGCATATGCCTTTGAGCTTTCAAGCGTAACGTCCGGCGGTCTCGGCGCTGCCATACTTACATCTTTCTGAAGGCACGGTATTAACCGTGCATCCTGATGTCCTGAAACTTCTGCCAGCAACCTGCCGAAATCATACCGTGACATCCTTTCCCGGCCACCAAGATGTATTAAGCCCTTTACTTTATCCAGAGCAATGAAAAGCCCGTGAACAGCGGTCTGCGCACTGATCGGATTTCTGAATTCATCTGTAAACAGCCTCAGGGCCCTTCCTTCCCTCATTGCCTTTATCATCGGTTGAATGAAACTTTCAGCTACCGGACCTGGCAGCCCGAACATCAAAACCATGCGGCATATTGCGGCATCAGGATATGTTTTTAACATTCCTTCCTCTGCCAGGACCTTTTGCTCTCCGTAAATGTTTATTGGAGAGACAGGGTCTTCTTCACGATAAGGGGCTTTAAAACCATTAAAAACGAGATCGGTCGATGTAAAGACACAGGGAATTTTTAAATCCGAGCACAGACCGGCTATATGAATGGAGGCGTCTACATTGATTTTATGCGATTCTTCTTTATGCGTCTGGCAATAATTGGGATGAGATGCTGCTGCTGTATGAATGACCGCATCAGGCCGAATTTCTTTGAATATCCTTTTCATTTCTTTGTAATCTGTCAGATCGATTCGCGCGATATTTACGCCATTGATTGCTACAGTGTTAGAGAATACCGTCCCGTAGATGCACCATTCTTTTTTAGCCATGTTGCATATGTTCCATCCAAGGAACCCGCTGGCGCCTGTCACAAGAAGTTTTTTCATAGCGTGAAAATTTAGTATTTCAAGTGATTTATTTTACCCCTTCCTCTCCGCAATCGCAATTTCATCTTAAGCAATATTAATGCACTCCTTTTCTTCTTTCCACTTTTCACCGTCTGATATATAATATTTTATTCTCTAACAAGAAATGAATATTCAGAAAGCAGGAGATGAACAAATTGTGCAAGATGTGCTTGCATAAATTAGTGTTTCCTGTGTTAGTCAGGTGTGAAACGGGTTGTTTCACAATTATTATATAGATAAACAGCAATGAAACTTATAAAATGTAATAAAAGCAGTAAAGGAGGCACGCAATGGCTATAAAAAGTATAAAATTGGAAATTCCTTTTCAAAAAATTCTCTCTATAATAGACCAGCTTGACCCTGATGAGAAACTGCTTTTGAGAAAGAAACTTGAAAAGCAGAAGATCACCACATGGCAGGAGAGATTCGGGAAGGCATTACAGAGACTCGGCAAAAAGAATATCCGTTATTCAGAGAAGGAAGTTGCTGAAGATGTGAAAAAAGCAATTGTCGAGGTGCGTGCCGGTGCGAAAAATTAGGGTTGTCGTTGATACCAATGTCCTTGTAAGCGGTATTATCTCGTCCAAAGGCGCTCCACGCAGGATACTCGATTTGGCAAAAAAAGAGGTCTTTAAAGTTGTTACTTCCATCTCAATAAATCATGAAATTCTTAATGTTCTACACAGAGACTATATCTATGCCAAATACAATCTGAACGAAGAAACCATTGATAACATATCTGTATTTCTCTATGAGGGCGCGATCTTAACGGAAGATCATTATACGGTATTAAAAGTTAAAAGAGACCCGGAAGACAACAAGTTTATCGCCTGTGCTCTCGAAGGAGAGGCCGACTATATCGTTTCAGGCGATAAACATCTCCTTGATTTGAAACATTACAAGAGTATTCAAATAGTGGATGCACGAGGGTTTCTAAAAATTTTAGGAACATCCAAATAAATAAAAAAGGCTGTTACCGAAAAAACTGAACGGCAATCTGCCGATGATTGAGGAGATTGAGGCGGAGTTTGGGGACAGAGGAGAAGAAATAATTCCCCAAAGACCGCAACCGGAACTGCTGCACTTCTGAACTTTTGAGCGCCTGCATTGCTGTTCTACTGTTCTACGCTACTATTTTTTAATCACTATTTTCTTCGCTACATTCTTCTTGCTGTTTCTAAGGGAGTTGAACTAAAATTAAGCGTTGAATTTTGAAGGGGACGATGGTTGAAGTTTCTCACGTTAATAACTTATTCAAAAGTTGCGTATTATTTTTCAAAGATTGCGCAGCAGGGGGGACATTAATATTATGAAGAATAAAATCAAAAAGTCCACAGCAGGTTATGCAGAACTTTTACGTTCTTTAAAAGAGCAGATACGCGCCGCTCAGATACGGGCATCATTGTCTGTCAATCGAGAAATGCTCGCTGTCTACTGGGATATTGGCCGAATGATTGAACAGCGCCAGAAGTCCGAAGGTTGGGGATCAGCCGTAATTCCGAGACTCTCACGGGACATATGCAATGAATTACCTGAAGTAAAAGGATTTTCTGAACGAAATCTAAAGCGAATGATCCGTTTTTACCGTGAATATCCACATCTTTTACGGAAAGCTCCGCAAACTGCGGCACAATTGCCGGATGAAAAAGTGCCACAACCTGTGGCACAAATACAAGCTGACGAGAAAGAAACAGCTTCAGAATTCCGGGAAGCGGTTTTCGGGTTGCCGTGGGGGCATAACATTCTATTGATGGAAAAAGTGAAAGATATTTCCATACGCTTCCTGTATATGCGGCACACCATCTCCAATGGCTGGAGCCGGAATGTTCTGTGTCTTATGATTGAAAGTAACGCGCACAAACGACAGGGTAAAGCTGTGACCAATTTTGATAAGTTGCTTCCGTCACCACAATCCGATCTGGCCCTGCAAACATTGAAAGATCCCTACATTTTCGATTTTCTCACCCTTGATAAACCGTTTCGCGAGAAAGAACTGGAAACAGGATTGATTATGCACCTGGAAAAATTTCTTCTTGAACTCGGCTCCGGTTTTGCTTTTGTTGGGCGGCAGCACCATCTCGACATCGGGGAAGAGGACTTCTACATCGACCTTCTCTTCTACCACCTCAAGCTAAGATGCTTTGTAGTCATAGAGTTGAAGCGCGGGACGTTTAAACCAGGTTATGCCGGACAGATGAATTTTTATCTCAATGTGGTAGACGATAAGCTTAAACATGAAACCGACAATCCGACAATTGGCCTCATACTATGCCAGGACAAAAATACTACTGTGGCAGAATATGCCCTGCGAGGTTTCAGTAAACCTATCGGAATTTCGGAATACGAGCTCACGCGCGCCCTGCCGGAGGAACTAAAATCTGCACTCCCGACAATTGAGGAGATCGAGGCGGAGTTGGGGAGAGAGGGGAAATAATTTTGTGCTGAGAGCTGTTACCCTTCCGAACTTATGCTCTTTTGAACTTTTGCACTTCTGTTCTATTGCACTGTTGCACTACTTTTGTCTTGCTGTTTCTCCTGATGTTAGATTCACCCCTTTAAATAATAGACTTAGTAAAAAATTAATTGTGTAAGTTTCCGCATGTTACCGTAAATTATCTGTTGATATATATGAACAATGGGGTTAATATTATGCATCCGATTTTTAATGAAAAAGGCAGGTTCTCCATGCAAGAAGTAAAAGCTCATACTATTTTCTATGAGTCTGACCAAAGAGGTGATCATGGATCAAGCGACACATAACAAGATCGTCTCTTTTATATGGGGTATCGCTGATGATGTGCTTCGCGACCTGTTCAAGCGCGGTAAATACCCTGATGTTATTTTGCCGATGTGCGTATTGCGCCGGCTTGATGCAGTGTTGGAGCCAACGAAGAAAGCTGTGCTCGAAACTAAGGAGATGCTCGACAAGGCTGGTATCACTGAGCAGCGAGCCGCGCTTTGTCAGGCAGCAGGACAGGCGTTTTACAATACTTCAAAGTTTACACTTCGCGACCTGAAATCCCGTGGCAGCCAGCAGCAACTCAAGGCCGACTTTGAATCATATCTCGACGGTTTCTCGCCCAATGTTCAGGACATCCTGGAGAACTTCAAGTTTCGCAATCAGATCTCCACGCTCTCAAAGTCCGACTCCCTCGGCACGTTGATCGAAAAGTTTCTCGATCCGGATATCAACCTCAGCCCTAAACCCGTCCTAAATAGCGACGGTTCAGTGAAACACCCGGCTATGGACAACCACTCTATGGGAACTGTGTTCGAGGAACTTGTCCGCAAGTTTAACGAGGAGAACAACGAGGAGGCCGGTGAGCACTGGACTCCGCGTGACGCTGTGAAGCTGATGGCCAACCTTATATTTCTGCCGATTGCCGACGTTATACAGTCCGGCTCCTATCTGCTCTACGACGGCGCACTTGGCACTGGCGGCATGCTCACTGTAGCAGAGGAAACATTGAAAGGTCTTGCTTCCAAAGACGGCAAGCAGGTAACCACGCATCTTTATGGCCAGGAGATCAACCCCGAAACCTATGCAATCTGTAAGGCTGATATAATCTTGAAGGGCGAAGGAGAAAACGCTGACCACATAGTTGGCGGGGCCGAATGGTCCACGCTTTCGCATGATGCCTTCCCGGCCCGCGAGTTCGACTTCATGCTCTCAAATCCACCCTATGGTAAGAGCTGGAAGAAAGACCTTGAAACCATGGGCGGCAAGGACAGCATGCGCGATCCACGATTCAAGATCATCCACAACGACGAGCCAGACTATTCCCTTGTCACCCGATCCAGTGACGGCCAGATGCTTTTTCTTACAAACATGGCCTCCAAGATGAATCATAAGACGCCATTAGGCAGCCGTATCGCCGAAGTCCATAACGGATCGTCGCTTTTTACCGGCGATGCCGGGCAGGGCGAGAGTAACATCCGGCGATGGATAATCGAAAACGACTGGCTGGAAGCAATCGTTGCCCTTCCGCTTAATCTTTTCTATAACACAGGCATTGCCACATACATATGGGTGCTCACTAATCGCAAGCCTGAACACCGCAAAGGACAAGTGCAGCTCATTGATGCCACACAATGGTTCAAGCCGTTGCGCAAGAACCTCGGCAAGAAAAACTGTGAACTCTCAGAAGAAAATATAAAGCTCATCTGCGATACCTATCTTACATTTAAGGAAACCGAGCAGTCGAAGATTTTTCCAAACGAGGCATTCGGATACTGGAAGGTCACTGTCGAACGCCCGTTGCGCCTGCACAGTCAACTTACAATAAAAGCCATCGAATCGCTCCGCTTCGCCTCCGGTGACGAAGATATCCGCTCGCAGCTTTACGACGAGTTCGGAGATGCACTGTTTGAGGACTTTACTAAAGTTGAGAAAGAGTTGACGAAGCGGCTGGTAGATTGGGGTAATGGCGACGAGGAGGACGAGACTGAGGAAGGGGTGTCTGCAAAAAAGGGCTTGCCTGAAAAGAAAAAAAAGCGACTCATCGATGCCAGGACATGGGAGCGCGACGCACGGCTTGTAGAAACTTCCACTGCCCTGCATAAGGAAATAGGTGGCGATCTATTTGAGGACCACAATGTCTTTCGCAATGTCGTTGAAAACGCACTTAAAAAACTCGGGCGTAAAGTATCCGCTTCTGATTTGAAGCTTATCTACCGCGCTGTAAGTTGGAGGGTTGAAGTTGCACCTCCTGTTATTGCTAAAGTACACAAATCCGGCAAGACCAAATCCGACCTTCTGCATGGTCGTTATGAATCAAAATTAAATGGGAAAAAATGGGTGGTCGAGTACGAACCTGACAGCGACCTACGCGACACTGAACATATCCCGCTCCTTGAACCGGGTGGTATCGAAGCCTTCATCCGCCGCGAAGTGTTGCCCTATACACCCGATGCGTGGATAAAAGACGATGCGACCAAGATCGGATACGAGATTAGCTTTACCCGCCACTTCTACAAGCCACAGCCGCTTCGCACATTAGAGGAAATCCGAGCTGACATCCTTGTGTTGGAGGAGGAAACCGAAGGGCTACT
>JAGVHR010000145.1 GCA_020056455.1 Thermodesulfovibrionales bacterium | reverse complement strand
GCATGGTTCGACAGGCTCACCATGACAGGCGAAGAGCCTGCCCTGAGCGAGTCGAAGGGAGTTTTGCAGCGCAACGCAGCATACGGACTTTTTACGAAGCCGTCAATTTTGTCTGAATCTTCAGGAGGTGCAATGCTGAACATAGGTGTCATTGGGTACGGCTACTGGGGTCCCAACATAGTGAGGAATTTCAGCGCCGTGGACGGCGCAAAGGTTCTTTATATTTGTGATCCGGGTGAGGATGCCCGCAAACGGGCCAAAAAGACAAACCCCCAGATTGAGGTGATAGGAGATTATCGTGAGCTGGTAAGGTCTCCTCAGGTGGATATGGTGGCTGTAGTGACTCCTGTATCGACACACTTTCAGATCGCCAAAGAGGCCCTTGAAAACGGCAAGCATATATTTGTGGAAAAACCTTTCACAGCCTCGGTTGCCCAGGCAGAGGAACTCATCAGCCTTGCGGAGAAAAAGAACCTTAAGGTCATGGTGGACCATACTTTCATCTTTACCGGCGCTGTCCAGAAGATGAAGGAGCTTATAACTGAAGAGACCCTTGGCGAGCTCTATTACTATGACTCGATCAGGGTGAACCTCGGGCTGTTCCAGAAGGACATCAACGTCGTATGGGACCTGGCTCCGCATGATTTTTCGATTATGGATTATCTGATAAAGCAAAGGCCTGTCGCTGTCTCCTCCTGCGGCAAGGCCCATGTCAACGGCAAGGAGGACATAGCTTTTATCACAGCTTATTTTAATAACAATTTGATAGCGCATTTTAATGTCAACTGGCTTTCGCCTGTAAAGGTGAGGATGACGCTTGTCGGCGGTGAGAAGCGCATGGTTGTCTGGAACGATTCCGCAGCTGATGAGAAGCTGAGGGTATATGACAAGGGGATTGAAGTGAAGAACAAGGAGAGCATCTATGACCTTCTTGTCAGCTACAGGTCCGGCGATATGTGGTCTCCGAAGGTGGACCAGACCGAGGCCCTCAAAAGGGAAGCAGAATACTTTATCGAATGCATAAATAATGATATCAGACCGATAAATGATGGTCATGCCGGGCTCAGGATTGTGGAGATGCTCGAGGGCTGCGATAATTCCATGAGGAAAAACGGGAGGATGATCTATATATGAAGTATCTGTCCATTGCTGATGATGTCCAGCTCGGCAAAGACGTAAAGCTTGCCAACTTCATTAACCTTTACGGTTGTGCTATTGATGACGGGACCAGGATCGGCGCCTTTGTGGAAATTCAGAAAAACGCAAGTGTCGGGAAAAACTGCAAGATTCAGAGCCATACCTTTATCTGCGAAGGCGTTATGATCGGGGATAACGTGTTCATAGGGCATAACGTGACTTTTATCAATGACAAATATCCCAGAGCTACAAACCCTGACGGCGGAATGCAGACAGAGGCTGACTGGACGGTCGAGCCGACAGTTGTAAAAAGAGGAGCCTCAATCGGTTCAGGGGCCACTATTCTTGGCAATGTAACCATTGGAGAAAATGCTATTGTAGGCGCAGGAAGCCTTGTAACAAAAGATGTTCTGCCGGGTACTATCGTTGCAGGAAATCCAGCTCGCCTAATGAGAAAAATAGAGACTGAAGCAAAAACTCAATAGCAGAATAAAAGGGGAAGGGAGGTCGGATGTATCTAACATGTAAGGATTATCAAGCTGGAGATTTGGTGTATCAATAATTCCATTTAAGAGAGGTGTAAAATGTTGATTAATAGTTTTATGAAAAGGTCATTAATTACTGCCGTGTTGTCTGTTGCCCTGCTGTCTGGTTTTGTTGCGTACGACATAAGGGAAGCCCGGGCCTCTGATCCTGCCTGCATGCCGTGTATTGATCTTATGAAGAACGGCCCGATCAGCGCCCTGCCGGGAGACCTTATTACCTATGAATTTACAGTCAAGAATTGCGGAAACGTTCTTCTTGGAAGCGGCGCGTATGTCTATGATCCGATGCTTCTGACCGGCGGCTACATCTGGGCTGGAAACCTTCAGCCGGGACAGACCGTAACCTTTTACAGGGACTATACAGTGCCCGCGGACAAATGCGGAGATCTTATCAACCGCGCCAAGGCCATCGGTTATCCTGATGAGAGCGTAGCCGCCTGTGCAGGAATCCCTGCTGCTATAGATTACGACGGCCATACAGTATCTGTGAATTGTGAAGTAGAATCCCCGGGAACAGGCACCCCAGGCTATTGGAAAAACCATCCTGAGGCATGGCCGGTCAGCTCTGTCATGATAGGAAGCATTATTTACAGCAGGGAAGATGCGATAAGGATCATGTCTACAGCAGAAAAAGGCGATAAGACATATACCATCTTCAGGGCCCTTGTATCTGCAAAACTGAATGTACTGATCGGCAACAACTCGAGCTGCATTTCTTCAACCATTACTTCAGCCGACAACTGGATGGCTTTATATGGCCCTGCGGGCAGCAAAATTGCCGGCGACAGCTATGCCTGGTCTGTTGGCGAGCCCCTTTATCTCATGCTCGACAACTATAACAACGGTCTGCTCTGCGCCCCGCACCGGGAATAGACACAGGAGAAAGCAATACCCCTCTCGCCTCCTTTAAAATGGGGCGGGAGGGAGTCAGGAGAAATATTAATGTATAACGACAAAGTCCCATTTCTTGATCTTATAACCCAACACAGTGAACTCGAACATGAACTCGTCGAGGTATTCAGAGAAGCCCTGGGCAGAGCCGGGTTCATCGGCGGGCCGATGGTGGAGAATTTCGAGCGCGAATTTGCGGCATATTGCGACACTGCGCACTGCGTCGGGCTTGGAAGCGGGACTGATGCTTTGCGCTTCGCTCTGATGGCGTTGGGAGTCGGGCAGGGTGATATGGTCATCACAGTCCCTAATACATTTATCGCTACAACTGAGGCGATTTCCCAGGCCGGCGCTTCGATCGCTTTTGTGGATATTGACGAACGAACATATAACATGGATCCGGAGAAGCTCAGGGCATTTTTTGAAACAGAGTGCGCACCCGGCCCGAAAGGCAGGCCGGTCCACAAAAAAAGCGGCAGGATTGTTACTGCGGTAGTACCGGTTCATTTATACGGCCAAATGGCGAACATGGATGCCATTATGGAATTGGCCGCCGAGCACAGATTGAAAGTGGTCGAGGACGCCTGCCAGGCGCATGGAGCAAAGTATTTTTCAATAAAAGAGAACTGCTGGAAAACCGCGGGTTCCACTGGTCATGCAGCTGCCTTCAGCTTCTATCCCGGCAAGAACCTTGGCGCCTGCGGTGAGGCCGGCGCGGCAACAACCAATGACGCGGCTGTGGCGAAGACGATGAAAATGATCAGGGACCACGGACAGGCTCAGAAATACTATCATGATATGGAAGGCTATAACGGCAGGCTGGATGCTATACAGGCAGGATTCCTATCAGTGAAGATGAAGCATCTGCCTGCCTGGACTGAGGCCCGGCGTGCGGCAGCCGGGAGATACAACGAACTTCTAAGAGGAATGGATGAAATCATTACGCCTCTTGAGGATGAGAGGTCAAAGGCTGTCTATCATCTCTATGTGATCAGAACTCAAAGGCGGGATGAACTTCAGGCATATCTTGCGCAGAATGACATCTTTGCAGCCCTCCATTATCCGGTGCCGCTTCATCTGCAGAAGGCCTATGCCCACCTCGGGTTTAAAGAAGGGAGCTATCCCATATCTGAGCAGGCAGCAAATGAGATACTCTCTCTCCCCATGTTCCCCGGATTGACAGCCTCCCAGCAAAAGAAAGTAGTTGAAGGAATCCGGAAGTTCATCAGGTCCGGCAACTGACCTCTGTTTTTCCAGGAAGTGACCATGTGAAGAGAATTTTATTCATCAGTGCTTCAGATCCCGTATCTGAAGTGGAAAACAGGCTGCGTCCGTTGTGGCCGGCATATCTTGCAGCTTATGCTGAGAAGCATCTCGGCAACGGAAGGCTTGAATTCCGTTTCATGACAGGGCCGATCGACCGGGAATTATCTTTATTCAGGCCTCACGTAGTTGCCATAAGTGCAGTTACGCAAAACTATAATTATGCGATCAAATATGCCGCTGTTGCAAAAAGGCAGAACCTGCCGGTTATCGTCGGAGGCATGCATATCACCTCGCTTCCTCATAGTCTTACCGAGGACATGAATGCGGGCTGTATTGGAGAAGGCGAGCAGACCTTTCTTGAGTTGATGCAGCTTTATCTCTCAACCGGAGAATTCAATCCGAATGATCTGGGAAAAATCAGCGGAGTGGTATATCATGATGGCGATAAACTGGTCCAGACGCCCAACCGTCCGGTATTTAAATCATTAGATGAACTGCCGCATCCCATGCGCGCGGTTATCGGGTATGGAAACCGCGGCTATCTTTATACTGCCCGAGGATGCCCTTATAAGTGTGTATTCTGCGCATGCACGCACTACTGGGGAGAAGTGCGGTATTCCTCCCCGGAATATGTGCTTGAAGAAGTTCGGGAGCTTATAGACCATGGTGTCCGCATCATCAGGTTCAACGATGAGAATTTTGTTGCCAATAAGCCTCGTCTTATCCGGCTGTCTGAGTTGATCGTGGAAAACGGATTTCACCGCAGGGCAAAATTCTCATGCTGGTGCCGGTCGAACAATGTGACGCCTGAAGTGGTCAGCGCTCTCAGGGCGATGAATATTGTTTCAGTTAAGATGGGGCTGGAAAGCGGCTGTGACCGGACATTGCAGTATCTGAAGGGACATGTCACCGTAAGGGACAACTGGACTGCGGTGAACCTGCTGAAAGATGCCGGCATCCAGGTAAACGGAGATTTTATTATAGGCGCGCCGGAAGAAACCGAAGATGAAATCATGCAGACATATCATTTCATAAAAAACTCCCGCGTTGATCTTGTTGACATCAATATTCTCTCTCCGCTGCCCGGCACAGCCATATGGGACTACTCACTGAAGCGCCGCCTTGTTTCCGATAACATGGATTGGAGCAGGCTCAATTTCAAATTTAACTCTAATGGAAGCTCTGCGCTGGTCCTTTCCGAAACCTTGTCGCACGAGCAGCTCTGCCGGCTCTACAGTAAATTCAGGCGCCTGAGAATGCTTAAGACATTCAAGGCGTTGCCCCGCAGCCCATGGCTCAGTGAACTTCCCAGAGTTGTTGCGAAGCGACTTTATGAAAAGTTGGCAGGGCATTAATGACGCTATGGCGCAGGTCCGGGGTCAATAAACCCGTGGGAAGTCAGGATGTGTCATCCCCAAATGAGAAGAATGTGCGCTGATATTCAGATTATAGATCCGACAAACTATGCTTCCTGGAACGAACTCCTGCTTGCCTTCAGTGACTGCTCAATTTTTCATACTTCGAATTGGGCATCAGTTCTGGCAGAATCATATCGATATGCGCCTCTCTATTTCGCTGAGATACAAAACAGCAAGCTGGTGTCGCTGGTCCCCTGTATGGGTGTCAGCAGCATCCTGACAGGCAGGCGGGGGGTCTCCCTGCCCTTTACGGATTATTGCGATCCTCTTCTTTCGGAGAGCAATCTTCCGGAAGACCTCATGGGCCGGGTTATTGAATATGGAAAGGAAGCAGGCTGGAGATCCATTGAACTCAGGACAGGGAAAACTGTCCCATCCGAATTCATGCCGTCGTCTTTTTTTTATGGGCATGCCATAGACCTCTCTAAAGCCGAAGAAGAGCTCTTCCAGGGTCTGCGCGCCAGTACACAGAGAAATATCAGAAAGGCAGTCAGGGAGGGCGTTGAGGTTTCCTTCGATAATTCCCTGGATTCTCTTAAGGAATTTTACCGTCTGAATTGCGGCACCCGGAAGGATCATGGTCTCCCACCGCAGCCGTACGCCTTTTTCAGGAAGGTGCATGAGCATATACTCTCAAAAAACCTCGGACATCTGATGCTCGCATCGCATAATGGAATAAACATTGCCGGGGCGCTGTTCTTTCATTTTGGAGGACAGATTGTTTATAAATACGGGGCCTCAGACAAAGCGCGCCAGGATATAAGGGCCAACAATCTGATTATGTGGAAGGCCATTCAGTGGTATTGTCTTAACGGACATAAGAGCCTCAGTCTCGGGAGGACCGAGCCGGAGAACCTGGGTCTGCTGCAATTCAAAAGAGGATGGGGCGCTGCCGAGTATATGATCAATTACTATAAGTACGACTTTAAAAAGAGTGTCTTTGTCAAAGATGCGCCAATGATCTCCGGATTTCATAACAAGGTTTTCCGAACGCTTCCAATGCCTGCCCTGAAGCTTGCCGGATCACTTTTATACAGGCACATGGGCTGATTGTCAAACTTGACGGCTTCGCAAAAAGTCCGTATGCTGCGTTGCGCTGCAAAACTCGTCACTGCGACGTACCTGCAAGTACGCCTCATTCCTCATTTCTTGCGCGCCTTGCCTCCAGATCTTTTTACTAACTCGTCTCATTTTCGACTCTTTACAAGTCTGTCAAACTTGCATCTTACACCCGGAAACCAATAAACCAATGCCATCTATTACTATTACCAACAGAATGTATTATTATCTAAAGCCGATCATCCCCAGAAGGCTTCAGATCCTGATGAGAAGAAAAATAGTCCATCAGATGCTTCAGAGATGCGGGAGCATCTGGCCCATAGATGAAAAAGCAGGCGCTGCTCCGGAGGGCTGGTCAGGCTGGCCTGACGGCAAGCAATTTGCCCTTGTTTTGACGCATGACGTTGATACGGCAAGAGGCCACGCCCGCTGCACAGATCTCATGGAAATTGAGGAAAACCTCGGATTCAGGTCTTCCTTTAATTTTGTGCCTGAGAGATATAATGTCTCCAGTGAACTGCGCCATGCCCTCGGAAAAAAGGGTTTTGAAGTTGGTGTCCACGGGCTTTGCCATGACGGTAAATACTACAACTCCAAAAAGATATTTCATGAAAGGGCTATCAGGATAAACCGCTATCTGAAGGAATGGAATGCCGCAGGTTACCGGGCCCCTTCCATGCTCCATAAGTTGGACTGGTTCCACGAGCTCAATATAGAATATGACGCCTCAACATTTGATACTGATCCTTTTGAGCCGAATTCTGTCGGCATGAGAACGATATTTCCATTTTTCGTCAAAGGACAACATCCCCGGTCAGGATATGTGGAACTGCCCTATACGCTTCCGCAGGACTTTACATTGTTTGTCATCATGCAGAATAGGAATATCGACACGTGGAAAAAGAAACTTGACTGGATTGCGGAGCGCGGAGGCATGGCGTTGTTGACCACACATCCGGATTACATGAGTTTTGGCGGCAAGAGACCTGGGCCGGAGGAATATCCTGCGTCATACTATGAAGATTTTCTTCAGTATGTCAACTCCAGATATGGGGGCCGGTACTGGCATGTGC
>JAGVHR010000245.1 GCA_020056455.1 Thermodesulfovibrionales bacterium | reverse complement strand
TGCCTCACCCATTTGGTGATAACCCCCTTTGTCCTTTTCTCCTGTGCTTTCAGAATGTTATACCAAATTTGCCCTTCCAATCGCTGTTTTTAGGTTTATACGACCGGAGGGTTAAGAATCTCCTGCCGCAAAAGCCTGAGATTTTCCAAATTCCTTATAAAAGCCCTGTATTCCCTCGGCGGGTCGTCCTGCATCGAAGAGAGCAGGCCCTCGCAAAAATACCATGTGCATCGGAACGGCCTTCTGTATCTCGGCAGGGAGCAGCCGCTGCTTTGGAGGTACCGGCAAGGCTCAGTATCCATTCTGTCATAAAGCTGTTCCAGACTGCCGAGGCCGAGCGCTCTGATGAAAATCTCATCTGAATCATCATAATTGCCATGCTTGTTTATACAGCAGATATTTTTGCAGGAGGGGCAGACCAGCGAGGTATGCCTTTCAATATATAAGCTTACCGCGTCAAAGGCATTCATTAAATCAGCCCGCGAGATCATAATCAGTCTTTTCCTTTAAAAGACAGGAGCAGGCAATTGCCTGCTCCTGAACAGTTCCAATCAATAAAAAACTGGTCCGGCTGTTTACAGCCTTTCCCTGACCAGATTATCCACAACAGACGGATCAGCAAGCGTAGAGGTATCCCCAAGCTCCTCAACCTGATTATGGGCAATCTTTCTGAGAATGCGGCGCATAATCTTGCCGGAACGGGTTTTGGGAAGCCCAGGAGCAAATTGCAGCTTGTCAGGAGTTGCAATGGGGCCGATGACTGTGCGGACATGGCCGATCAGCTCCTTCTTCAGGCTGTCTGAGGGCTGAATGCCCTGTTTAAGAGTAACATACACATATATACCCTCACCCTTGATGTCATGGGGATAGCCGACAACCGCTGCCTCTGCGACCTTCTCATGGCTGACAAGCGCTGACTCCACTTCAGCTGTGCCAAGTCTGTGGCCTGAGATATTAATAACGTCATCAATGCGGCCCATGAGCCAGTAATCGCCGTCCTCATCCACCCTCGCGCCGTCGCCTGTAAAATACTTTCCAGCGAACTGCGAGAAATAAACTTCCTTTATCCGCTTGTTCTCAGGATCACCATAAGTTCCCCTAAGCATTCCCGGCCAGGGTTTTTCAATGACGAGTTTGCCGCCCTCGTTTATACCGGCAGGGCATCCGTCATCCTTGAGCACGCTGGGCACGACCCCGAAAAACGGCCTGCAGGCTGAGCCTGGCTTAAGCGTCATGGCTCCTGGAAGAGGCGTGATAAGAATTCCACCGGTTTCTGTCTGCCACCAGGTGTCCACTATGGGCAGCTTCTCCTTGCCTACGTTTTTGTGATACCACATCCAGGCCTCAGGGTTGATCGGCTCCCCTACGGAGCCAAGCAGTCTCAGTGAAGACAGGTCATGATTTTCGATCCACTTTTCGCCTTCTCTCATAAGCGCCCTGATAGCAGTAGGCGCTGTATAGAAGATATTGACCCGGTGTTTTTCCACAATGCTCCAGAACCTGCCGGGGTCAGGATACGTCGGGACCCCTTCGAACATGAGGCTGGTCGCACCGTTTGAAAGCGGACCGTAGACAATATAACTGTGGCCGGTGACCCAGCCTATATCTGCTGTGCAGAAGTGGATGTCCTCATCATGGTAGTCAAATATCCATCTGAAGGTGAGGTTTGTATAAAGGCAATATCCTCCGGTGGTATGAAGGACGCCCTTGGGCTTTCCGGTCGAGCCTGAGGTATAGAGAATAAAAAGCGGGTCTTCCGCGTCCATCTGCTCAGGTTCGCAGAAGTTGCTGATGTCGGATGCGCCTGTCTCATCATGCCACCAGACATCCCGGCCCGGCTTCATGTCAACCTCGCCGTCGCCGCGCTTCACAACAATAACCTTCTCAACTGTCGGGCATCCTTCGATCGCTTCATCGCTATTTGACTTCAGAGGCACGAACCTCCCGCCGCGCACTCCCTTGTCAGAGGTGATAACAAGGGATGACCGGCAATCCTGAATACGGTCGCGGAGCGCCTGGGCGCTGAACCCGCCGAATACTATGCTGTGTATGGCGCCAATCCTGGCGCAGGCAAGCATGGCTATGGCCAGCTCCGGGAGCATGGGCAGGTAGATCGTAACCCTGTCACCCTTGTTTATGCCATGCTTTTTCAGAACATTGGCAAAGCGGTTGACTTCCATGAACAGCTGCTGGTACGTGTAGGTCTTGTAGCTGCCGTCATCCGCCTCCCAGATGATCGCGGCCTTGTTCCTTGCAGGCGTGTTTATAAAACGGTCAAGGCAGTTGTAGGATGCATTGAGCTTGCCGCCTGCAAACCATTTGATATAAGGCTTGTGAAAATCATAATCCAGCACTGAGTCCCATTTCCTGAACCATGTGAGATTTTTCTCTGCCATCTCCGCCCAGAACCCTTCGGGGTCCTCCACGGATTGCCTGTAGAGTTTTTCATACTCTGCCATGCTCTTGATGTGGGCCTTTTCGCTGAAGTCCTTTGATGGAGGAAAGGTCCGCCTTTCCTCCATTAACACATCAATCTTCTTCGCGTCTGACATCTTCTCCTCCTCTTGTCTCTATATATATGGATGCGCTATCTTTATCTATGCAGTTGCCTGCTACATAGTATATACTTCGGTGTCCATAATCAAGACACGCTAATATAATATCAGGCAAGCTCCCTTGGATAACGCAGACTTTCAACCATATCCTGGACCTGCTTCGGAGGCTCCTTGGTCAGTTTCGATATCACAATAACCACGGCAAAGTTGATCAGCATGCCGACAGTTCCGATTCCCTCCGGCGAGATTCCCCACCACCAGTTGGCCGCAACATTGGCAGTTGGATTAACGAACTTGAAGTAGATAATATACGCAGCAGTAAACGCTATGCCTGAAAGCATGCCGAGCATGGCCCCTTCCTTTGTGGCCCTTTTCCAGAATATTCCCAGCAGGATAACCGGGAAAAAGGATGAAGCAGCCAGTCCAAAGGCAAAAGCCACCACCTGCGCGACAAAGCCCGGAGGGTTAATGCCGAAATACCCTGCAACAATAACTGCTCCGCCTGCAGCTATTCTGGCGGAAAGCAGTTCCTGTTTTTCCGTCATGTTTTTCGCAATAACATTCTTCAGAAGGTCATGAGAAAATGCAGAGGCAATAACAAGAAGCAGGCCTGCTGCAGTTGAAAGCGCAGCCGCAAGACCGCCCGCTGCAACAAGGGCAACAACCCAGGCAGGCAGTTTTGCTATCTCAGGGTTTGCGAGAACTATAATGTCATTGTCTATATACAGCTCGTTGGCGCTCTTATCGTCCATCTGGGTCTTGACCACCCTCTCTCCGTAAGGGCCTACAGCGCCTTTTTCAAACTCCACCTTGCCCTTAAACGCATTGCCTTTAGCGTACTGGATCCGGCCGTCACCATTTTTGTCCTTCCACGCGCTAAGGCCGGTCTTCTCCCAATTCTTGAACCACGACGGAGCGTTTGTATATTCACTGTTATTCAGGGTCTTGATCATGTTGAGTCGCGCAAACGATGCGACTGCAGGGGCTGTGGTATAGAGGATCGCTATGAAGAGCAGCGCCCAGCCTGCCGATGACCTTGCACCCTTGATTGTAGGAGTGGTGAAAAAGCGGATGATGATGTGAGGAAGACCTGCTGTTCCGACCATCAGAGCAAAGGTGATCGCAAAGACGTCGATCATGCTCTTTGCTCCCCTACCTGTATACGCGGAGAACCCGAGTTCCTTCTGCACCTCATTGAGCTTGTCGAGCAGGTACCCTCCTCCGGTATTAAGCAGTTGCATGCCGCCTTCGCTGAGCTGGCTTCCATAGCCCAGCTGCGGGACAGGGTTGCCGGTCAGCATGATCGATATGAAGATCGCAGGTATGAGATAGGCAACGATCAAAACGCAGTACTGCGCAACCTGAGTATAGGTGATTCCCTTCATACCTCCCATAACGGCATAGAAAAAGACTATTGCCATGCCGATCAGAACTCCTGTATTGATCGGGACCTCAAGGAACCTCGAAAAGACAACTCCAACGCCCCTCATCTGGCCTGCCACATAGGTAAACGAAACGAATATCGCGCAGACGACCGCGACAACCCTGGCTGTATTGGAATAATACCGTTCGCCAACGAACATCGGAACTGTATACTTGCCGTATTTCCTAAGGTACGGAGCAAGCAGCATGGCCAGAAGCACATAACCTCCTGTCCAGCCCATAAGATACATTGCGCCGTCCCTGCCGAGAAACGAAATCATGCCTGCCATTGAGATAAACGATGCTGCCGACATCCAGTCAGCCCCTGTTGCCATGCCGTTTAAAACCGGATGTACCTGCTTTGCCGCAACATAAAACTCTCCTGTTGACTTTGCCTTTGCCCAGAAGGCTATGCCTATATAGAGGGCGAAAGAAAGCCCGACGATAGTCCATGTCCATGCCAAGATGCTCATATAAGTCTCCTCTCTTGTATTTTAGTAGCAGCTTCAGTCAAGCTTTGCTGCCGTGTGCTATTCATGAACGTCATACTTGATATCAAGGGCATTCATGAGCTTTACATATACAGCAATCAGAACAACGAAGATCACCTCGGAGCCCTGATTGGCAAACCAGAATCCAAGAGGAAACCCTGCGATCCTGATCGAATCCAGTTGATCAGCCATAATGATCCCAAACAGGTAGGACACTACAAACCATACGGACAGCAGGACCAGCACATAGGTGATGTTCTGTTTCCAATACGCCTTCAAATCTCTCTGCGTTGACATACATTCCTCCTTTATTATATTTACATCAGTTTCGCGGCCGGCGGCCGGCCATAATGTCACTCTTTGTATCCTGGTGACTCCATTGCGCCTCCCCTATAAGTGATCACCTCCTCCTCAAGCGTACGCCTTCTACGGCTTTCCTATTCTGACAAGATCAGCCGCAGTGCGGATTCCGTATTCCGGCAATTCAGCGAGCAATCTCTGAAAAAGCTGGGCTGTCAAATAAGCGTCCTCAATGGCGTTATGGGATTTGCCGCCTGAAATCCCGTATTTTTTTGAAATAGAGCGCAGGGTTGTATTCTCAGGCCTGGACTCATGATAAGCGCATGCATTTTGTTTTTTCGCTTCCAGCCAGCGGTAGATACTGAGAGTGTCAACAGCAGGATTACGGAGAGACGCGCTGAAATGGCTTTTAAGTTCTTTATTTATAAATCCCAAATCAATTGATACAACATGTCCGACTATAATACAGTCTCTGCAATATTCAACCAGTTCCGGGAGAAAGACTTTTATATCCGGACATTCGGATGCCTCAGAAGGTGTAATTTCATGTATCACAACGCTTGAACCAGTCAGGGAAGTCCGTGGGTTTACGATCCTGTAAAAATAGTCCCCGAGAAATATCCGTCCGCCTGCCATTCTGAGAGCGCCGATAGATACTATTGAGTCCTTTCGAAGTTTCAGGCCGGTCAGTTCAGTGTCGAGCACAACAAATCGGGCATCTTCGAGCTTCGACTGAAGCAGGTCGCTGGAAACTTTGCTTTTCAGGATCTCCTGCGGCATTTCCACGACATTCCTTGGTTTGCCGGACACGCATATCAGGTCCGGCCCTACTCTTCTATTAAAGAGATTACTCAGCATCACAGAGTTGTCCCTGGAAAATATTGTTTGACTATAGAATCCTGCGCCCGTGATATGATGCGGCACACTTCCTTGAAAGTCCTCTTCTGAAGGATGCTTAATTTATCGGGATTGATAAAATTATCAGGTTCCAAGCCGGCCGCAATCCGGTCAAATTGGTGGTGAATCCTCAATAGGTTCAGGAATTCAAAGGCATTACCGAGATCATCGCAAAGCTCGTCAATAGCAGTATGCCTTCCCCGTATAAGGTATAGCCTGTCAAGGGTTGAAACCTCGGATATGCCTTTCTCAAGACTGTACAGCCTTGCAATATCGACTATGGGAGCGATGCATTTGAATTTCAGGTTCAGTTCGTTTTTGTGCTCCCCACTCTTTTCAACGACAAAGGTCCTGAAAAATCCAAGCGGAGGGGTCAATTTGACCGCCATTCCGGCAAGCTGCCGCAAAAACATGTCCTCGTTACCAGTAAGCTGGACAACATAAGCCCTGAGACGCTCGGCCAGCGTAAAATCCCCATACACCGGTCTGAAATCAAAGAGGATGGATGAAAGAAGGATCGCCTCAGAAGTCGGAGTTTTTATCCAGCCGGCAAATGCTTCTTTCCAGGAGGTCAGCGGTTTTCGCCAGAGAGGGTTAGCTGCCATATAGTCTCCAGGGCATACAGGAAACCCGCACTTGATCAGGGCTTCTTTCATAAAAAGCGAAAACTTTTCAAAATAATCGCGAGCTATCACCCCTTCTTCGTGACTTACCGGATCGTCATAAATTATGGCATTGTCCTGGTCTGTCTTGAAGGTCTGCTCTTTCCTTCCCTCACTGCCCATAGCGATCCAGCAGTAGGGCACCGGAGGTTGACCTATGGTCTTTTCCGAAATCCAGAGCAATTTCTTCACCAGCAGGTCATTTATTTCTGTAATTATCTTTGTGATATTGCTGGCTTTTGCCCCATCCTTAAGCAGCAATTCCACTATTCTGTCTGTTTTCCGTGAAACCCCTCTTAAGCCTTCGAGCGTCTGCTGGCTCTCAATCTCCCTTGCTACCGATATGGGAGAAGTGCCCTGAAGCATCATCAGGTCGTGGTTGGATACAATTCCCTTTAATTTTCCGTCGTCAAGCACAAGCATGTGATGAATGTTGTACCGCACCATTTTCAGAAGGGCCTCATAACAGTAGTCCCGCATGTCTGATTTTATAAGCGACATGCTCATAATCCTGTTGATAGGCTCAGCTACGTCCCTTCCCTTTGCAACCACCTTGTCTCTCAGGTCCCTGTCTGTAACAATGCCTATGGGCACTTCATCAGCATCCAGGAGCACAAGCGCGCTTATTCTTCCTTTGGACATGATTTCAGCAGCCTCGCGGATGGTTATACTCTGAGGCGCTGTAATGACATTAGGGCTGGCAATCTCTCCAAGAGGCGTTGTAAAAAGAAGCTTGTCGCCGCCTCCATAGAGAAGACTCCTGTCATGCATTTCCTTGAATGTCTTGTCTATGTAAGTGTTAAGGAATGACTTGAAAAAAAACTCTGTAACATATGGATTATTATCAATTAACTTCCGAATGGTTTTCTTATCTATGAGATAACAGATAGTATCTTCAACAGATAGCACATTTGCCCTGGATTTATCACCGCCAATGACTGACAGCAACCCAAAAGAGTCCCCTTCGCTTCTGTAATCTATGATAATCTCATCGCCTTTTTCAGAAATTATATAGATCTTGACGCCCCCCTTCTTTATCACGCGAAGGTATTCACTCGGCAGACCATCCTGCCGCAGGATCAGTGTCCCCTTTGAATAAAATTCCACTGTAGCAGAGGATGCAATTTCGTAAAGCGTAGTTATGGAGAGAAATTGAAACGGAGGATTATTACGCAGAAAATCAACGACTTCATCAATTATCATGTTCTCTGCCTCTTCATAATTATTATTTTTGCAAAAGATATGCCCACGCCCTTAACATAATAATATCGTTTAAATTCAGGCTGTTATAGCTATTTGCCGCAATAGGCACAAGGCTCATCAGGAGATGAACATTACAATTGGTTATCAATATGCAGTGAAGGCTATAACTATATGATTTTATTGAAGAATGGTGCGTTACAAAAATACACGCAAGTTGGGCAGCGTTACAAAGAGTAACCTATGGGTTAAATTTAGTGAATTTCTTTAGTATAAAGGCTGCGGTAATCCCGGAAGTAATAAAACCCTGGAGCGATGATACCAGAATCATCATTGAGCTAAATCCCTCAGCGCCTTCAAGGACACCGAGCAGGGAGTACCGAGATTCAATAAACAGCAGTACATTGATTACACCCCAGAGACACAACCCCCAAATAGCCCCTCTGACATAAGGGTTGGCAATAAACCTCAGACGAGGCTGTTTCAGAAGAAGCATACATGGGAATATTCCGAGGATAAGCCCAACTAAAAAACCCCAGAGCGTCATAACGAATACCCCTTCCCCTGAAATAAACGGCTTTTCATAATTATGCTTCTGACCTGGGACGCCTTATATTCCATTTTTTCCTCTTTTCCCATAAAGATTTACGTGTAATTCCGAGCAAGGCTGCAAGCTGCTTTTCTGAGTAATGCTCCTGATGAGTCATGATAAATGTTTTGGTATACTCTGAAATTGACAGCAGTTTGTCCTGCGGCAATTCCAGACGTGTTTTATTGGCAACAATTCCCTCAGGCATCTGCCTGATTGTAATTATTGGACCCTCGGATATAAGTACTGCCCGCTCAATTACGTTTTGAAGCTCCCTCACATTTCCAGGCCACGTCTGGTCCATGAGCAGTTCAAGCACTTTATCATCAATCCCATCAATAACCTTGCTGAACTCCTGGGAATACCGGCGGATAAAATGCTCCACAAGCAGTGGGATATCGTCTTTTCTGTGCCGAAGGGGCGGCAACCTCAGCGAAACCACATGGAGCCTGTAAAACAGGTCTTCTCGCAAATACCCTTCACTGACTTCCTTGTTCGTAGCGGATATGAATCTTATATCCACCTTTCTGCCATGAACACCTCCGAGAGGACGTATTTCCCTGTCATCTATCACCCTAAGGAGCTTTGACTGGAGCTGCTGAGTCAACTCTCCTATCTCATCCAGAAATAAGGTGCCTCCATCGGCCTCTTCAAAAAGGCCCCGCTTGTTGGCTATCGCACCAGTAAATGCTCCCTTCACATATCCGAAGAGTTCAGATTCAAGCAGGTTGTCAGGTATGGCCCCGCAGTTGATAGGTATGAAGGGTTTGTCCTTCCTTGCGCTGTTATGGTGAATGGCCCGCGCAAACAGCTCTTTCCCTGTGCCTGTTTCGCCGAGGATCAGTACATTACTCCGGGAATCAGCTACTTTTTTTACCTCACTGATGGTGTCCTGGATCACCCGGCTTTTACCGATGATATGCTCAAAATCGTAGAGGTCCCCGAGCTGCTTCTTCAAAAGGGTGTTTTCCGAGCGGAGCGCCCTCTCCCTGAGCGCATTTCTGACAACACGCTTTATTTCATCATGCAGCAGGGGTTTAATGACATAGTCATATGCGCCACCTCTCAACGCATCTACTGCTGTCTCAACTGCGGCGTATGCAGTCATCACAATGAACAACTGCTCGGAGTTCAGCTCCCGGCAGCGCCTGAGCAGCTCTATGCCGTCCATGCCCGGCAGGATAATGTCAGTAATTATGAGGTCATATGCGCGGGTTTCGAGAATTTTAAGAGCAGACTCGGCCTCACCTGCAGCTTCAACCTCATACCCCTCGCGGGAAAAAACCCGTTTGAGGGATTCGCGAAGCGTTGCCTCATCTTCAACGATCAAAATCCTCTCAGCCATGCTGCCTGCCGCCCGGCATATCTAACATGCGTTTCACCTTTGTCTTCACGGACATTATATTTTCAGAATATAATAACTGAGCCACACATATACAGTTGATTTAACTACTACTACTGAGACTCTTGCAAAAGTCAAAAAAACATAGGGTTGTCATTTCGACCAAGGGGAGAAATCTTATGTTTATCAACACGATGAAAGATTCCTCATTTCATTCGGAATGACAGAATTGGTACTATTGCAAGAGCCTCAACTGTCAGTATCATGATAGGCATGCATATAATTCTGATGTCTATAATATACAGCGAAGCTTCATAAATATCACACCCTGTGGTCTCTGCTCCAGGCTGTGATATTTACCTACATCATCGGACCGTACCGTTTCTTGATCAGGTCCTGGGCCATGGTGATTATCCTGAACACTTCAAGCAGCGTGCGGCGTTCAATCATACCGAGACTGTCAGGCGAGATGAAATTATCAGGTTGCAGCCCTTTGCTGATCTGTTCGAACTGATGTCTGAGCCGCAATGAGACAAGAAACTCAAAGGCATGCTCAAGTTCTTTGCAAAGGACCCCGATGGTCCCTGGCTGATCTTTCAATGCGCTCAGGCGCTCGAGCGTTGATGTTGAATATATCCCCAGTTCAAGGGCTGCAAGTCGGGCCGCATCAACAACAGGACTAAGCGCCCTGATTTTTATATTGAAGGTATTTATATGGTCTCCGGCCTTTTCCAGCCTGAATCTATTTAAAAAATCAACAGGAGGTTTGTTCGCCAAAATCACATTTGCCATCTGCGCAAAAAACAGGCTCCGGTTTTTCAAGGTTTGTCCGAGGAACGCCCTCAGCGCCTCAGCAAGCATATTGTTCCCATATATCGGCCTGAAATCGAAAAAAATCAGGGATTTAAGGACAGCCTCAGGTGTAGGCATGGAGATCCAGTCATGGAAATATTGTTTCCATGCGCTCAGAGGCTTGCGCCATTCCGGATTGTCCGCCATATAGCCTGCTGAACATTTCGGAAATCCGCATTTTACAAGCGATTCGGTCATTTGCCCGGCAAATGCTGAAAAATAGGCATTGACCTCCTTTTCGCAATGGTCCAGCGGGTCTGAATAGATGATGGCATTGTCCTGATCAGTCCTGAAGGTCTGTTCTTTTCTGCCCTCGCTACCGAAGACTATCCAGCAATAACTAACAGGAGGAGGTCCCAGTTTTTTTTCCGTAAGTTGCAGAATCTTTTCAAGGAGGCGATCATTGATCTCAGTGATGATCCTGGTAATGTTGCCTGCCTGCGCGCCTTCCTGTACCAGAATCTCGACAATCCGGCTGATCTTCCGCGAAACAGGAACAAGGCCGTCTATGGAAGTCCGATTTTCGATTTCGCGCGCCACCGACAGAGGTGATTCGCCCTGGAATATCATAAGGTCGTGGTTTGTGATCATACCCTTCAGTTCACCCTTGGTCAGAACCAGGAGGTGATGAATATTGTACCGGATCATTTTAAGCAGGGCCTCAAAGCAATAATCTCCTGTTTCACACTTGATCAGGGTTACACTCATGATATGCCTTACGCTGTCTGACAGGTCCCTGCCCCGAGCAACCACTTTGTCCCTAAGGTCCCTGTCCGTAATAATGCCTGCCGGAAAACTGTCAGAGTCGAGCAGCACAAGAGAGCTCACTCTGTTATCAGACATTAATCGGGCGGCTTCTCTGATGGAAATATCCTGATGAGCTGTAATTATCCTGTTTGTGGCAAGGTCACCAACAGTATTTGTAAAAAGCAGTTTGTCACCGCCTCCGTACAGGAGGGTCCGGTCATGGATCTGCTGATAGGTAATACCGACAAGTTTCTTCAGATAAGAGCGCAGGAAAAAATCAGCGAATCCAGGACGTTCCCTGAGCAGGCCTGAAATACTCTCTTTCCGGACCAGATAGCACGAAGTGTCCTCAAGGGCAACGACTGTATTACGTGAAACATCGCCGCAAATTATTGAAAGGAAGCCGAAAAAGTCGCCTTCTGCCCGGTTGTCCACAACGACCTCTTCGCCCTCGTGGGTCCTGATGAAGACTTTTATGCTGCCGCTTCGGACAATGCCGAAATAACCTGAGGCCGGGCCGTCCTGCTGAAGTATGACATGTCCCTTCGGATAAAACTCCATCACCATTGCAGCTGTAATATCTCCGAGAGCAGCCTCATCAAGAAGGCTGAAGGGCGGGATATTCTTCAGAAATGCAATCGCATCGTCAATCACGGCGCTCTTCTGCCTACCTCAATAGCCGGACCCTGATCGTAGTGCAACCGCATAGTGTCTTTGTCAGTGTCCCAGTGCCTTTTTGACAATGCGCTTTATTTCATCATGAATGACAGGCTTCACGATAAAGTCAAGCGCCCCCACCTTCAACGCCTCCACAGCAGTTTCAAGCGAGGCATAGGCTGTCATGATAACCACTTTCTGGCCGGGTTTCTGCTCCCTGTACCGTGCGATCAACTCAATGCCGCTGATGCCGGGAAGGATAATATCAGTGATAATAAGGTCGTAGGAATATTGCTCAAGAAGACGTACTGCGGTTTCAGCGCTGTCTGCTATATCAACTTCATACCCTTCCCGTCTCAGTACACGCTGAAGAGACTCGCAAAGGGTATCCTCGTCTTCCACGATAAGAATTTTTTCGTTCATTATTGACATTATTCAGGACCTTCTGCCTGTGCCGGTTTCAGTCAGCCGGAAGTCTGATATAAAAAGCAGTTCCTGCGCCTTTTTCACTTTTGACAGTAATTGTACCGCTATGCTCCCTGATTATACCATAGCAGATACTCAGGCCAAGCCCTGTACCCCTGCCAAGGGGCTTTGTAGTGAAAAATGGATCGAAAATCTTGTCGATAACTGAGCTGTCTATGCCAGGGCCTGTATCCCTGAAGCCGATCTCTATAAAACCGTCAAGCTGCCGCATAGAGACGGCAAGTGTGCCGCCATCCTGCATAACGTCAAACGCATTAAGAATCAGGTTCAGAAATACCTGCTGAAGCTGATCAGGATTGACCTTCAGCAGAGGCACTTCGCCGATCTCGGTTTTAAGGTCTATGTGCTTGAATCTCTTGTCATACCTCACAAGGTTGATGGTCCGCTCCAGGATTTCCGGCAGGTTGCTCAATGTCTTCTCCCTGGTCGATATACGGGCAAAATCGCCGAGACTTCTTACGATGCGGGCTATCCGTTCAATATGGCTGTTTATGGTCAAAAGAGATTCGCTGAAGAACGTCTTTTCGCTGCATGCCTCCACAGGAAGGTCCCTCAGTTCCTGCACAAGCGAAGAGATAGACGCCAGGGGGTTGCCGATCTCATGAGAAATGCCGGCAGTCAGCTTGCCGATACTGGCAAGCTTCACAGCCTGAACAAGCTGCTCTTCCATCTTCTTTTTCTCAGTCACATCCTCAAAGATGACAACAAAGCCGCCCGAAGGATCAGTGAAAGGGCTTATGTTGATCTTGAACGACTGCTGCAAGGGGGTCTGAAGCTCCATTTCTCTCTGCCCGTTTTTTTCAAAAGTGTCTGCCGGGATCCAGGGCAGCAGAGAAAGGACCGGCCGGTTTGCCGTCTCCGGTTTGCTTATCTGGGTCATTTTTTCCATCTCCCTGTTCCAGTACGTAATATGCCTGTGAGCGTCCACAGTGACAATCCCGACAGGCGCGCTCTCGATAATGTTCTCGCTGAACTCCTTGAGATACGCGAGACTTCTGTTGGCTTCTTCGAGTTCCTGTCGTGAAAGTCTGAGGGTGTCTGTCATCTGTCTGATGGAATCAGAGAGTTCACCACGCTCTTTCTCGGTTATGAGAAGCTTGTCTTCGAGAATAATCGTTGCAATTGCAGAGCCGAGGGCACCGGAAAGAATGCGCAGGGCCTCGTCCCTTACCATGGCGAGCTCGCGCGCAGCAAGACTGTTCCGGGTCAGTCTGTTTTTCATCAGAAATGAATCAATGATCTCGCGGGCCTCGCGCTTTCCAAGATATTGCTCAAGGACAGCCTCTATCTCCTGCAGGGTATAATCAGCGCGGGCAGGCAGGGCCTGGGGCGTATACGAATCTACAAATATGAGGGACTGACGCTCCTCCTCGCTGTCCTGCTTTGTAAAAATTGAAAGGCTTATATAAAAAAAAAGGTTAAAGAAAAGTCCCCAGAACAGAGAATGACTCCAGCGGTCAAGGCCCTTCAATCCGAAGAGCGCATGAGGGTTGAGGATTTCAGAATTGATAAGCATGGAAAAGTATCCGTGTTCGTCTATGATCCCTGCTTTCAGCATTGCAGGGACAATGAGCGTGTAGAACCAGATAATAAAGCCCGCCATTATTCCGGCAAGCGCTCCCTTTTTATTTCCGCGCTTCCAGTACAGGCCAAGGATAATGGACGGAGCAAATATGGTCATGGCTTCAAAAGACTTCAGCCCTATATCGACAAGAGAATAAAACTCACCGACAGAAACAGCAAAGAAATAGCCAAAGGCAATGCAACCCATGATTACAAGCCTTTTGATGTTGATTATAAAGACCGGATAGATGACTTCAAACAGCTTCTTCTCTGCAAAACGGTATACGGTCGGCATAATGAGGTTGTTCATGACCATTGTGCTGAGCGCGAGGGACTCAACTATTATCATCCCCGTAGCTGCTGCAAATCCTCCGATAAAAGTAAGGAGTGCAATCAGCAGGTTTCCCTGTCCAAGTGGTATGGTAAGCATAAAGATATCCGCATCAGCCTGACTGCCGCCAAGCAGGAGTCCGCCGAATGCCAGCGGCATAACAAAAATATTGATCAGCAGGAGATAAAGAGGAAACAGCCACATGGCCTTTGAAACATGCGAAATATCCGAATTTTCCACGACCGCAACATGAAACTGCCGAGGCAGGAACATGATGGCCGTCATGGACAGAAAAAGCAGCGAAGCCCACTCCGTATAGCTTACCTGCGTGCCTGTTCCGAGGAAAAGAAGGCCTCCAAATTCCGAATCCTTTATCCTGTCAAATATGTCGCCAAACCCGTCAAAGAGATAATATGTGACATAGAGACCGACCATCAGAAAGGCAACCAGCTTGATGAGCGACTCAAAGGCAATGGCAAAGATGAGCCCTTCATGGCGTTCGGAAGAGTCGAGCCTTCGGGCCCCGAAAATAATTGCGAATACCCCCAGGATCAGGGTTATATACCAGCCTGCGGCAGCCATACCCTTTGTCTGTCCTGCAAGGATGGTAAGGGTGCTGATAATAGCCTTGATCTGCAGACCGAGATAAGGTGTGATGCCAACTACTGCAACGATT
Source organism: Thermodesulfovibrionales bacterium (assembly GCA_020056455.1). GTDB lineage: Bacteria > Nitrospirota > Thermodesulfovibrionia > Thermodesulfovibrionales > UBA6898 > UBA6898. The sequence continues at coordinate 11,873 of JAGVHR010000245.1, read as the reverse complement.
GTCACGAACGCGGAAAGGAAAAGGGAATTACCATATCGCACCCCGATAAAGTCAGAGATGGTTGTTATCCTGTTTTGCTTTGCAATGCGAATGATCTTCTTCAGAAGCACTGCCCACAGCGCTGCCATGAGTGTGGGGCCGAGGTAGATGGTCAAAAAGGAAAAGCCGGAGGTCGCGGCCCTTCCTACGCTTCCGTAAAACGTCCACGAGGTACAGTATACCGCAAGGGAAAGCGAGTAAACATAGGGGTTGGAGACGATGCTTCTGCCTGATTTTTCACGCCTCTCTGCAATATAGGCGATGATAAACAGGACGCCAAGGTACCCCAGTATGAAAAGGAATAATATCCATCCCTTAAACATCCTCGTCCCTCTCTCCACCCTTTCTGTCCCCTGTTGTTACAACAAGGTAAACAACGAGGATAAATAGACCCCAAACGCCGAGGAAATAAAAAGGAAGGACCATATTGAAAATATCGAGAAACGGCCAGTTAAAAAGAAGCGTTCCGAGGAAAAAAAGAAAGACCCAGAATTCCTTGTTCTTCATATAAAAATGTATCATGACTGTTCAGGCAATAGCAACGGTGAATATCTCAGGGCAGAAAGAGAAGGCGCAGCTCAGGACTTTTGTTCTATAGCATCTATATAGGCCCTGAGGCTGCCCATAGCCATCTCCGATATCTCCAAAAACTCGATGCCCGTTTCAAACCGTTCAGGCCCGTCCGTCTTGGTTTTAGCGACATTCGCTATGCGGCCGACTACGTTTATCAGCTTGCCGTTGAGGTTGATTTCCATATTCTGACGGGAATCGCAGGCCAGTTCGGCCTCAGTTTCGATCAGCATGCCCGAAAGGCTGATCCTTTTTATTTCATACCCGCATGACAGGTCAATCTCAGACCCTTCATGAAGACTCTCCCTGAAACGTACACCGAGGATTCTTTTTTCAGGAGAATGCGCCCTGCCCTTTTCGACATAGGAGATAAGCGGCGATGCAGCGTCAGTAAGGATATTGATAAATTTTATTCCGGCCTTATATATCGGAATGACCTCGCCGTTTTCCTGCGTTTTTGAGTGGCTCAGTACGGACCATACCACTTTTCCCTTCAGGACAAGGAACGTGTCTTCAAACTTCAATTTAAGTGAATACTCCCTGTCAAAGGCAAGCCGCTGTGATGTTGCAATCGCTGCGCCGTCCATACTGATATTGAGTATATTAATGTCTGAGGAATAAAGCAGCCTCCCATGGACGCTGTCAACATCGTAGCGCTTGAATTTTCTCTTCTGAGAGACCCCGTTTTCCATTTATGTGATCACTTTATCACGCTGCCGGTCACTTGTCCAATAGCAGACCCTATCTCGTCAGCACAACACCTGCGTAACCTACAACGCTGTCATAATCACCGCTTACATCTCCTGAAGTCATATACCTTAGAAGCCTGCTGTTTTTTGCTCCAAGCATCTGTGATGCAATCAGCATGACCGTAACCGGAAAGACCCCGCACATGGATATCCCTTCCTTCCTGACTGTATCGTACAAACCCCGGGGGTCCATGGACAGGACACGCTCAAGCGCCATACCGTCTTTCCGGCGCGCTGTTCTGTCAGGCAGATAATGGCTCATATCCGAGCTTGCAAGAATAGTGACCGGATCAGCTATGCCCCTGACAGCCTCAACAATCCCCTCGGCAAGTTCCAGGCAGCGCTCATAGGAAGAGTTCATCATGGCAATGGGGACAATAGCCACATCAGTCGAAAGGCAGGTGATAAAAGGCAGCTGCACCTCCAGTGAATGCTCAAAAGAATGGGCGATCGAGTCGCGTGTAACTCCGGAGGTGTTTTGCAGAATCCTGTTTGCCAGCCGGCTGTCAATATTGAGTCTGCCTGTAGGCACTTCCCACTGACCATCGTCCATGATGGAGATTGCAGGGCCAAGACCGGTATGGTTGGGCCCGAGCATAATAAACGTTTTAGGCATGGAAATCGAGGAATAAACCAGACCGGCAACAGCCCCGGAGTAGATTAGTCCGGCATGAGGCACCATAATTCCTACTGCGTCAACCCTGGGCTGTTCTGTGGTCAGATACTGGCCGACCTGCTGCCTGAGCCGGGAATTATCGCCGGCATAGAACTGCCCTGAGACCGCAGGTGTCCGAATCATGCGCTAAAAAGTCTCTTCCATTTCCTTGTATTCGACATCAGCGGTTTCCACAAACCGTGTGCAATAGTCGAGGAAGGTAAGACGGATCCTGTCAGTGGGTCCGTTGCGCTGCTTGGCGACATCAACCACGATATTTCCCTTGCCCTCCATATCGTCTTTTGCATCGCGATACAAAAAGATGATGACATCAGCATCCTGTTCGATCGCACCTGACTCTCTAAGATCTGCAAGTGTCGGGTTCTTGTTGCCTCCCCGTGTCTCTACAGCCCTGTTCAGCTGGCTCAGGGCTATGACCGGCACTGAAAGTTCCTTTGCCAGGGCCTTCAGTGAGCGTGAAATCTCGGCAATCTCCTGTTCGCGTCGCTCGAATTTGCCCCTGCCCCTCATAAGTTGCAGGTAGTCGACGACAATAAGACTCAGCCCATGCTGCTGCTTCAATCTTCTGGCCTTGGCCCTCATTTCAAGGACAGACAGGCCTGATGAATCATCAATAAAAATCATCGACTCTGCCAGCTTTCCGGCAGCGCTGGTGAGCTTGTTCCAGTCCTCACGCTTATTGATAAAGCCCTTCCTCACCTTGTTGGAATCAATCTTTGCCTCAGAACAGAGCATCCTCATTACAAGCTGCTCCTTTGCCATCTCCAGGCTGAAAATAGCAACCGGCTCTTTTAAGTCAATGCCTATATGCTGGGCCAGATTAAGAGAGAAGGCTGTCTTGCCCATGCCGGGCCTGCCGCCGATGATAATCAGATCACCTTTCTGAAAACCTGTTGTCAGTTCATCAAGGTCCTTGAATCCCGAGGGCACGCCTGTAATGGATTCCTTCCGGTCATACAACCGCTCGACGGTCATAAAGGCGTCGCTGATGAGGTCCTTCATTGAGAAAAACGAAACCTTTATCTTTTTGTCATGGAGATTGAAAATAGTCTTTTCCGCATAGTCGATCAGCTCATCCGCATCGAGTTCATTGTCATAAACACTTCTGGCGATATCCGTTACAGAAGAAAGCAGACCTCTGACCAGACCTTTCTCCCTGACGATCTTTGAATGAAATCTTATATTTGCGGATGTCGGCACATATGCGGCCAAAGAGGAAAGATACTGAATGCCGCCTACATTTTCAAGCTCGCCTTTGCCTTTCAGGTACTCGGCAATGGTAATGATATCTGACGGCTCGCTTTTGTTATAAAGTTCGGTCATTGCCTGGTATATCTTCCGGTGGGCCTCACGATAGAAATCCTCAGGCACAAGCAACTCAACAGCTGAATGAAGGGCGTCATTATCAAGAAGAATGGCGCCAAGGATCGACTGCTCAGCTTCTAAATTCTGTGGGGGTATCCGGTCCTTTTGAACTTCTTCCTTCATTCAGGCACAACAGTCACTTTTATCTGTGCAGAGACATCTGTATGCAATTTGACCTGAGCGACAAACTCACCGGTCCTCTTGATTGGCTCCTCGATATGGATCTTCTTCTTGTCGATGTCAAAACCTTCGGCAGCAAGGGCCTGTGCAATATCCATACTCGTAACGCTTCCGAAAAGCTTGTCCTCCTCGCCGACCTTTGCCCTTATTGTAAGAGTTAGGGCCGCGAGCTTTTCCGCTGTTCCCCTGGAGGCGTCCCTGATCTTTGCCGCCTTCTCAAGAATGATCTTTTTGTTGTGCTCGAGTTCTTTAATATTTTTTGTGCTTGCCTCTGCCGCAAGATTCTTTGGGATGAGATAGTTGCGCGCATAGCCGTCAGACACTGTCACAACGTCACCCATATGGCCAAGGCTCTTTACTTCGTCTTTAAGAATTATCTTCATTAGTCCGTCTCCTTCATAATTTTCTTCTTACGATACCATAACAAATGCAATAATTTCCCTATCTGCCAGGTAACCCTGCGCACTTGTCTTTGCATTATCCATTAGTTTATAATTTATGAAATTATCCACAGGGAGGAGCCATGAAAAAAAATCTCGCAGTATTTCTAACAGTCTCAATGATCATCCTGTCTGCAGGCATCTCAGCAGCTACAAATGGAGACAACCTTATCAGCATCGGCCCAATTTCCAGGGCAATGGGTGGCGTAGGTGTTGCCGCACCCCAGGATGCCATAAGCGCTGTCTTCTCAAACCCTGCCGCGATGTGCTTCGGCCCATACTGCCCCGGATCAGAAGTCAATGTTGCAACAACCGTTTTTCTGCCAAAGGCCAGAACACGGATCACAAACAGCGCTTTTGGCCTTGATACGGGATGGAAAACAAGCGACTCAGACTTTTATGTAATTCCCGCGATAGGCATTTCAACTCCTATCACACAGAACCTGCGTTTCGGCTTTGCCGCTTACGGCGTTTCCGGTTTGGGAGTTGACTATAAGGACGAGTTTGATCTCGATCCCCTTCAGGCCGGAAATCAGGATGTTTATACGAACCTCTCAATCCTGAAAGTGGCCCCTAATCTTTCTTATCTGGTAACCCCAAATTTTTCAATCGGCGCATCTGTCCATTTCGACTACGGTTCCCTTGATCTTGGCGAAGATACTGAGTCAGGCTTTGGTATCGGCGCCCAGTTAGGGGCGATTTATAAGCAGGGGCCGGTCTCGCTCGGATTGGTCTATGTTTCTCCTCAGAGGATCAATCATAAGGACGTTGCGGAGTTCGATGGTCATCCCGTTTTAAATCCTGCAGGCCTGGGGAAAGATGACCTGGTGCTTGAGAGCCCACAGACGCTTGCTATCGGTGTTGCTTATGAGTCAGCCAAAAAAGTCTTTCTTGTTGAGGCAAATGCAAAATGGATAGACTGGAGCGGCGCGGAGGGCTATAAGGATTTTGAATGGAACGATCAGTGGGTATTCAGCCTCGGAGCCCAGTACAAACCTGTACCGGCGCTCGCACTGCGTGCAGGCGTCAACCATGGCAGGAACCCGGTAGAAGAGAATAACGGCTGGGATGGCTTCAGCGACCCGCCTGTTGACGTTCAGGGTAAAAAGGTCAACCGCTTTCAGTATGAAGTACTCAGGATCACCGGATTCCCTGCGGTTGTAGAAACCCATGTGACAGCCGGTATCGGATACCAGATTACCAGAAACATATCTCTTGATCTTGGATACACACATGGTTTCAAAAACAGCATAAAAGAAACCGGGACATTCTTGGGCGCCCCGGTAACTATCGAATCCTCCCTATCAGAAGACAGCATTGATTTCGGTCTTACCTGGAGGTTCTGACAGCAATTGGTCAGCTGCAGCAAAAAGGGGCGCAGATGATATGCCTGCGCCCCTTTTATTTACTATTGAAAAAGTCTGCATTATCTGTAAAGACCGAGCATGACCCTTAAGGTCAGAGGGACCTTCCCAAGGATATATTCATTGATAAAATCTTCTCTGTCGTCAAGCGGATCCATATAATTGACCTTCGGCAGCCTGCGGCCCCTGAAAAACTCCCCCTTGCCATTGAGTGCATAAAACCCCTCACCATTATAGATATCACCCTTAAAAACAAAACCCTTCGGAAGATAAATGCCGTTATGCTTATTCGTCCATACACCAAGTTGAGCTGTCAACTCTGTGCCGGCAGCGTCCACAATCCTTAAGGGGCCGTCAAAAATGATATTTTCAAAATCAAGGTTTATTCTGGCCCTGCCCGCGCGAAAGCTGATCTTCCTGCCTACGGATATGTCTATAGCAATCGACAGGTCTTCAAATAACACCCTGCTTAAAATATCCAGATCAGCATCCGGAATGCCCGCAAGATACGATTCCATGGAAGTGGCAGGCTTGCCGAAAGACATGAAACTGCCTCCGATATCACCAAGCGGCAATGAAACACTATCGTGGGATGTCTGAAGAGCATGCTTGACCTGGAAAATATTTATCCTGGCGCCGGTAAGACAGAGCTCCTTCAGGTTCTGGTACACAAAAAATCTTGAGACCCGCTTCCTGTGAACGACCCTGTCTGCCGCTATCGAAAAAAGTGTCCTGCCGTTTTCGATGTTTGAGATTGAAATATTCTCTGCCTGAAAATCATCAAAGGTGTCCGGGGACCCAACTTCACCGGCCTCCAGGGTATTTTCTTCGTTTTTTGCGGGCACATAATGACCAAAGACCAGAACTCCCGCCAGCATCATAAAGATAAATGCAGGCAGGAATCTTGTCCTCTTCATTGAAAATCGCATCCAATAATTAAAGAGAAGGGGCTATTTCTCAGCAATTATGGAACAACATTAACAAAACAGGCGTCGCCATCCAAAGGCTTTCCAATGCTGTCAATAAATTGAACTGTTGCGATTGCCATCTTATTGTTTAACTGGGTATTAACAGGCGATACTATCAGTATATTACGGGTAGCCATACCCGGAGTAGTCGGCCAGCCTTGCGGGCATGAAGCAGCAGGTATGACCCACGCTGCCAATGTCCTTTTAAAAGGGCCATACAATCCGGCGCCGCTCAGCGAATTGCCCGCATTTCCTGCAAGCGCGGTCATTGCCAGCGTAGGGCCGGCCACAGCATTGCAGCTCCAGTTGTAGGCTTTCACAGGAACACTTAATGACTGACCACCCTGAACAGAGGCAGGACAGCGAGCCTCAAATCTTACCTCGTCAGCTGTGGCTGCAGCAGCTAAAGCCAAACAGAAAACAAGGCATACTAAAAGCAATAAAAATCTCCTCATTCATCTCTCCTTTCTATTACTATATAGCCCCTTCTTCCAACTAACCTTAATGTCAATTTTGCCTCTATATATCCCTATAAAAACAGCGTATAGTACGTTTGTCCGTGATTATAATATGCACTTTTCTGTCGTGCGGCTCTGCTGGGACCGAGGGAATGACCTGTTCTTCATAGGCCGGCGCAATGACAATGGTATTGCTCTGAAGATGTGAAAGGAGCCTGTCATAATATCCGCCTCCATACCCTATCCTGTTTCCGCAGTCGTCAAAAACAGCGCCTGGGACAATAATGACATCTATATCATTGACGCTGACCTGCCGTTCAGCAGATGAAATAAAAGGCTCAGGTATCCCCATATAACCGGGGGCGAGTTCCCCGATGGCCATTATTTCAAGAAGTTCCAGTTCACGGGCATTGACCCTCGGGAGCACAACCTTTTTACCATGGTCAAGCGACCTGCATATCATACCAAAAGTATCGACCTCAGACCTGAAGGATGCAAAGAACAAAACTGTCCTGGCTGATCTGACCTCCCTGAGACCAAAGAAACGCTCTTCGATCATGCTGTCCCTGATCTTCTTTACATCCGGCAGAATGCTATCTCTTATAGCCAGGGCCTCTCTGCGAAGGGCAGTCTTATTCTGCGTGGAGAATTTTTTCAATATTTGCTTTGATATGCTTCACCTCTTCAACCGTCTGAGGTGAAAATTTAAAGGGAGAATCGCCCTTGATATCAGCTTCCATAATCGCGTGGCTGAAACTGATATGCCCGGCAAGTTCCATGGAGCCTATGCCTTTTTTCACAAAATCCAGATCTTCCTGCCCGCGTATCTTGTTGGTAACAACAAAGACGTTCTTTACACCAAGGCCCTTTGCCATGTCACGGACAACACCGGCTGTCTGAATACTTCGCTGACCGGGCTCGATAACAACAATGAAGGCGTCCACTGAACCGGCAGTGCCACGTGTAAGATGTTCTATGCCCGCTTCCATATCGACAATCACCACTTCATTGCGCTGCACAACGAGGTGCTTGAGCAGGGTCCTCAGCAGAACATTCTCAGGACAATAGCATCCTGACGAGGCTGCCTTTGCCTTGCCCATAATAAGAAGGGTAATGCCGTGGATCCTGTACCCGAGCCCTTCAGGCAGGTCATCTACTTTGGGATTGAGTTTGAAGATGCCGGAGCTTCCCGGCTTTGCGCCTGTGCGTTCCTCGATCAGCTCGTTCATGTCAGCTATCGGGATGATCTTCTTTGCAGCCTCCACTGGAATCCCGAGCGCAGAGGCAAGATTTGCATCAGGGTCAGCGTCAACAGCTATCACTTTTTTGCCCTCTGCTGCAAAAAGATAGCTCAAAATAGAGGAAAGAGTAGTCTTGCCGACACCGCCCTTCCCTGTTACTGCAATCTTCATGAAGTGATTCTACCATTACGATGAAATCCCTGTCAAAACCAGTTTTACTTGATTTTTCAAAGGGTTATGCTTTATTATTTCGGATGGAAATCAGGAAACTTATTGAGGAATCCGAGACTTACCTGATGCATACCTATAACCGGTTCCCTCTGGCGCTCAAAAAAGGCCGGGGCATGAAGGTCTGGAGCTGGGACAGCAAGGAGTATCTTGATTTTGTCGGAGGTGTTGCGGTCAACTGTCTTGGACACTGCCACCCAAAGGTCGTTGTGGCCATTCAGAAGCAGGCCCAGCGACTCATCCATGTCTCCAACTACTATCATATAGAACCCCAGACACGGCTTGCAAAAATGCTAGTGGAACATTCCTTTGCAGACAAGGTCTTTTTCTGTAATTCCGGGGCTGAGGCAAACGAGGCAGCTATCAAACTAAGTCGCAGATATTTCAGGGTGCATCTTGACCAGGACAAGTACGAAATCATATCAGCACACAATTCTTTTCATGGAAGGACCCTTGCTACCCTTACTGCAACAGGAAAGGACAGCCTCAAGATCGGGTTTGGGCCCCTGCTGCCCGGGATCAGACATGTGGAGTTCAACAACATCGAGGCGCTGAATAACGCGATTACAAAAAACACCTGCGCTGTGCTGCTCGAACCGGTCCAGGGAGAAGGTGGAGTAAGAGAACCTGCTTCGGATTATTTCAGGGCAGTGAGGAAACTTTGTGATAACAACAATGTGCTGCTTATTTTTGATGAAGTGCAGACCGGCATCGGCAGGACAGGAAAACTTTTTGCTTATGAAAACTACGGTATAACGCCTGACATAATGACACTGGCAAAGGGCCTCGGCGGAGGCGTTCCCATCGGCGCAATGCTCGCAACGGATAAAATTGCAACAGCGTTTCAGCCAGGCTCACATGGTTCGACCTTCGGCGGCAACCCTCTGGTCTGCGCTGCTGCGATCGCTACCATGGAGGTCCTGCTCGAAGACGGCTTCATCCTTGACCAGTGCCTGAGAATGGGCAAATATTTCAGGGAGAGGCTTGAGGACCTGAAAAAGGACTTTCCCGAAATCATTCTGGAAGTGAGAGGCATAGGGCTGCTTATCGGCCTGGAACTGTTCAGGGACGGCGCGCCTGTTGTCAAGGCCTGCATGGACAGGGGAGCGCTTATCAACTGCACAGCAGGAAACGTGCTGAGGTTTATGCCCCCCCTTATCGTTACTGAGAAGGAAATCGACCAGCTTGTTGATATTCTTGAACAGGTCTTTGACACGTTTTCATAGAGGAGAGCAATGAAAAAAGACTTTCTAACATTATCAGACCTGACCAGGATTGAGATGGAGCTGCTGCTTCGCAGGGCAGCAGACCTTAAGTCTGGAAAGAATACGGGTCTCAGTCCGCTTGCGGGCAAAAACATCGGTCTTTTTTTTGAGAAGCCTTCAACCCGTACCCGTCTGTCCTTTGAGGCCGGCATTTTTCAGCTTGGCGGCAATGCCATATGCATGACGCCGAATGAACTCCAGCTCGGCAGGGGCGAAACAATCTCCGACACTGCCCGTACGATATCCCGGTATTTGAACGCGGTCATGATGAGGACCTTTTCGCACGCAACCCTCGAAACAGTTGCTGCAAACAGCTCCATACCGGTGATTAACGGCTTAAGCGACCTGCACCATCCCTGTCAGGCCCTTGCTGATGTCCTGACCCTGATTGAAAAAAAGGGAACACTTAAGGGGCTGAAACTTGCGTTCATCGGCGACGGCAATAATGTTTGCAATTCTCTTATAGAAGCCGCGGCAATTCTCGAATTCAATCTGATAATCGCCTCCCCTGAGGGGTTTGAACCTCATTCCGGAATTCTCGATAGTGCGAGGGCCTCAGCAAAGAGCGAAATTATCGTCCTTCGAGACCCGAAAGAGGCGGCAGTCATGGCTGATGCTGTTTATACAGATGTTTGGGTGAGCATGGGCCAGGAAAAAGGGGCTGAAGAAAAGAAGAAAAAGTTTACGGACTATCAGATAAATGCAAAGCTCCTTTCCTGCGCAAAGAAGGATGTGGTAGTACTTCACTGCCTGCCTGCCCACCGCGGGGAGGAGATAACCGCTGAGATCATGGATGGTCCGCACAGCGTTGTTTTCGATCAGGCTGAAAATCGTCTGCATACCCAGAAGGCGCTGCTTGAAATGCTGGTAACCTAACCTTCATGGATAACGTCCTGTCAGTCATAGCCCTTGGCGGCCTGGAAGAGATCGGCATAAATATGACTGTAATGGAATATGGCGACGATATGATCGTCATCGACGCCGGTCTCATGTTCCCTACAGAAGACATGTTAGGCGTTGACTTCGTGATTCCAGACTTCACGTATGTGCTCGAAAACAGGGACAAGGTGAGGGGAATATTTCTTACCCACGGACATGAGGACCATACCGGCGCGCTTCCCTTTCTGCTCAAAGAGATCAAGGTGCCTGTGTTTGGAACACCTCTTACGATCGGACTCGTCAGGGAAAAATTGAAAGAACACAAGCTCGACGTCGATCTCAGGACCGTCAACCCCAGGGACATCATCCAGGCCGGCGTATTCACGCTCGAACCGATCCGTGTGACCCATAGTATTGTTGATGGTGTGGCGTACGGCATAAGGACACCGGCCGGCCTTGTTGTGCACACGGGCGACTTCAAGCTCGATCCAACGCCTGTTGACGGTAAACTCATGGACTTTCACAAATTCTCGGAGTATGGCGAAAATGGCACACTGCTCCTTCTGTCTGACAGCACCAATGCAGAATGCGGCGGATTCACCTTTTCTGAAAAAGAGGTACGCAGGGCCTTTGAGGATATCTTTTCAGAGGCAAAAGGCAGAATCATCATTTCAACCTTTGCCTCAAATATACACAGGATACAACAAGTGATCGATGTTGCGGTCATGTTTGGCAGAAAGATTATCCTTTCAGGCAGGAGCATGGTGGCAAATGCCCAGATAGCGCTTGATCTCGGTTACCTCAGAATACCTGCCGAGACATGGCTGAAACTGGAAGATCTGAAGGACCTCAATGACAACGAAGTCGTAATCGTCACTACCGGAAGTCAGGGCGAACCCATGAGTGTACTGTCTCGCATCGCCACGGATGAGCATAAGCAGATAAAGATCAAGGACGGAGACGTCGTCATCCTCTCGGCAAAGGTGATCCCTGGAAATGAGCGTGCAATCGGCAGGATCATCAACTACCTTTTCAGACGCGGCGCAAATGTCATCTATGAAAAGGTATCGGAGATCCATGTCTCAGGCCATGCCTCAAAAGAAGAGCTGAAACTGATGCTGAATCTGGTAAGACCAAAGTACTTCATGCCTGTGCACGGAGAGTATCGGCACAAGTTCTACCACGCCCGGCTTGCGGAAAAGATCGGCATTCCTAAAGAAAACATCTTTAACCTCGAAAACGGCGATGTGCTCGAGGTCTCAGAGGACGAGGCGCGGAAGGCAGGCAAGGTCGCATCAGGCCGCATCTTCGTTGACGGCAAGGGTGTAGGCGATGTTGAGGACATGGTACTTCGGGACAGGCGAAGGCTGGCCCATGACGGCATCGTGATCGTAATCATCACGATCGAAAAGCTGACCGGCAGCATCGTCTCAGGTCCTGATATCATTTCG
>JAGVHR010000009.1 GCA_020056455.1 Thermodesulfovibrionales bacterium | reverse complement strand
GATCAAAAATAACAGAAATACCCTCATTGACAGGTCGAAGATAGCCATATTTTCCGCTCTTTTTATAATCATCGGGCTTTCGTCGGTTATATTTATCGTTATCATAAGAGGCATCACAATACCGATAAACTCCCTGATACGGGGCATCCAAACCATAGCTTCAGGTGATTTTTCGCGAAGGGTCGAGATTCGAACAAAGGACGAAATAGGTTTTATGGCCCAGGCCTTCAATAACATGGGTGAAAAACTCAGCAGCATTAATGAAGAAAAGGACAAGCTGCTTAATACCCTCAAGGACTTTAATGAGGAGCTTGAAAGGAAGGTGAAAAGCGCCACTGATGCCCTGAGACTGGCACATGAAAATATGGTAAGAACTGAAACTCTCGCAGCCATCGGGACCCTCGCGGCAGGCGTTTCTCATGAAATCAGCACTCCGCTGAATACTATCATTGGATTCACTCAACTGCTTATATCCGGATTCGCCGAGGGCAGCCAGGAAAGGGCTGACATGACGGTTATAGAGCAGGAGGCTATGAGGACCAAGAAGATAGTGCTGGGACTGCTTAATTTTGCCAGAGCGGGCGGCCATGAAGAAAAAACAATATGTCTGAATGATATTGTCACCGAGACCCTGGCGCTTATTGAATACCAGCCGGCCATAAAAAAGATAACGGTAAAAAAAGAACTTGCTGAAGATCTGGTTTTCATAAATGCAGATCCCCTGCAGTTGAAACAGGTCTTTTTAAACATCATTTTAAACGCCATACAGGCCATGCCTGAAGGAGGCGAACTTGGCATAACAACGGGCAATACCACTGGTGGCGTGGAAATTGCCGTTTCTGATACCGGCCCCGGTATATCCAAAGAGGAACAGCAGAAGATTTTTCAGCCTTTTTATACAACGAAAAGAGACGGCACAGGCCTGGGGCTTTCCATATCATACGGAATAGTAAAAGAGCACGGAGGCGAAATCCTTGTGGACAGCTCCGCCGGCAAAGGGACGATTTTCAGGATATTACTGCCTTCGAACATAATAATGCCCCCCGGGGACCAGGCTGACACTCCTCCCGGACAGAAGGCCGATATCGCCGGCCCTGCAATTAGGGCATAATATCTGGCATGAAGGGCCTGAAAAAAAGAAAATTAGCTGAGCTTCCCGAAAAGCTTTTTGAACATATTACCGGTTTTGTGCTTGCCCTGATTCTGATAGTTGCAGTACTGGGCGCTGTTGTCGGTTACCGCTACTACAGCTATACACAGGATGATCCTCACTATTGCGCTTCCTGCCATCTGATGAAAGACGCATATACAGCCTGGCAGAAAGGAAAACACAGGGATGTAATCTGCCAGACATGCCATCAGTTAAGCATGCTCGAACAGAACAAGTTGCTTACAGCTTATGTTTTAATGAGCAATAAGCCGCTTTCCCAGACCCATGGCAGGGAGAAGCCCTGGAAGGCTTGCAGGGAATGTCATATGAATGAGACAACACAAGGGTCATTGACCCTGAATAAATCCTTTGGACACGCAAGACATGTTTTTATGCAAAAAGTTGATTGCAGTGTATGTCATAAAGGCACAGTGCATGATTTCCATCCCAATGAAAATGCCTGCATGGAGTGTCATAAAGACAAGGGAGTGCATGGCGTGGGTATGGAGGCTTTTTCCTGCCTGAAATGTCATTCTTTTGCGGAGAAGACTCCTTCAATGGTCCCAAAAGACAGATGCGTCAAATGTCATACGACCGTGCAGAGAAAAGGGCCCATGGCAGGCCTTCTTTGCCATCAGTGCCATAAGCCGCATGGCAGGATAAAACCTGGGGCTGAATCATGTCTTGGCCAATGCCACGGCAATGAGGCTTCTGTCGGGCAGCACGGGCTTCATATGGAAAAAGGATTAAAATGCCTTGATTGTCATAAGGCGCATTCATGGGTAGTCGGCAGGGAGCGCGCAAAAAAACTTTGCTCAAGGTGTCATTCCAGTAAAGACCCAGGGCTTTTTGTTTACTAAACAGCGCAATATCTATTTGCATATTTGCAAAAGAAAATCATGATTTTGCAAATATGCAATACGAGCAAAACAACCTTTCCTTTAAAATCAATAAGTTATCAGCTGGCATGCTTTCTGCTTCTATAATAGCAATAAATAGAAAGAAGGAGGCCAGTGTGATGAAAACAAGAGAAGGGGCAAAAAAGGGATTATACATAGGGGCAGGCGCCGGATTAGTATTGTTTGCTATAATAGGTTTTTTACCGGGCTCATTTGTCGGCGGCGTAATCGGACTTAAGATTGCAGGGACTATCCTCGGTTCTCCTGTTGAAGCGTCTTTGCTTCCACGGTTTATTGTCGGAGCTTCCATGCTTCTTGGCATATTGGTGTCAGGTCTGATATTGATCATCGGCACTTCGCTTCTTGGTTGGGCGGCAGGATATGTTTTAGACGCAGCAGGATACAAAAAGACTGAAGGTTCAGAAGTAGCGCCTCACAGCTGATAAAATACGAATTCCTTATTGAAGGGAGACAGGACGCATGGAATTTATTGTAAGCAGAAAAACCGTATCTTTGACAGGAAGCAGGAAGCCGTGCAGTGAGGCCCAGGAAAAAGAGCTGACGCCTCTTGATTACAGAACAGTCGGGACGCTTGAAGAGGCAAAAAAAAAGATATGGTATAACGACTGGATGGAAGCAGGCATTGGTCACAGGGAAGAAGGCGGGATAGTTGTATGCGACAAGAAGATAAAGGAAAAACAATGGGTAATCAATATCAACAGCCTGGAAGAATTGATTGATTTTCAGAAAAAATACGGTGAGATAATGGTACTCGACAGCGCGCCGTTCAGAGAGACACGGACCGAGGTCAAGATCCTCAGTCCTGAGTAAAAATACAAACTTTTAATAATCGAACAAGGAGGAAACAATGGAAACAAGAGAATTATCAAAAAAGGGTCTGTATGTTGGAACTGGAATGGGTCTGATACTTTTTGTATTGGTCGGGCTATTGCCGGGCTCAGTTGTCGGAGGGGTCATAGGGCTTAAGGTCGCGGCAGCTCTTTTCGGCGAACCGGCAGGCATCTCGGTGCTTCCAAGGGTTATAGTCGCAGCCGGCATGATCTTCGGAGTGCTGTCCTCTGCCGTTACTTTCATTTTCGGAATGGGCATTCTGGGCTGGATCAGCGGCTTTGTAATCGATGCAATCAAAGGCAGCGCGCCTGAAGAAGTTCAGCCGGCAGGAGCATCCAACAAATAAAATATCCGGCAGGATAAAAAACCCTGCGGCAATCCCGCAGGGCAACAAATCAGCAACAAGCTGCCCCGTGGCAAAACCACGGGGCCTTGTGCGTTAGAATCATTTAATCAGGAGGAAAACAAAGTATGTCAAATCGAACAAAACCAGTGAAGATCTCTTCTCTGGCCAGGGACGTATTTAAGTCATTTGACTCATCCGTAATTACAGGCTGGCAGTCAAATCTCGCCGGTTTCCTGTCCGGCAGCAAATCCTTTTATGTCCTGTTGGCAATAAGCAGTCTGGTCGTGCTTGCCTCTTCCATGACAACAATAAACGCCTTGAATATAGGCTACCGTCATGCCTACAACGTGACTCGTGAAATACCCTGGGGCATACTGATCTCTACATATGTATTCTTTGTTGTGACATCCACAGGACTATGCATAGTGTCTTCAATAGGGCATGTATTCGGGGTCAAAGACTTTATGCCCATTGCCAAAAGGGCGGTATTCCTGTCCATCGTTACAATTACCGCCGGCTTCACAGTCATATTCTTTGAAATTGAAAACCCCTTTAGAATGGCCCTTTATAATGTCATTTCCCCGGGGCTGACATCTAATATCTGGTGGATGGGGACCCTCTACGGCGCCTATATGGTTTTTATGATCATAGAATACATTTTCCTTCTGCTTAACCTCCATAAGATAGCAATGTTTGCGGGCCTTGCCGGACTGCTTACAGGACTCGCGGCCCACAGCAACCTCGGCGCAATCTTCGGGATGCTGCATGCAAGGGAGTTCTGGTATGGGCCTTACCTGCCTATTTACTTTATTGTGTCGGCCCTTGCGTCGGGCTGCGCGGCGGTAATATTCTTCACCTATTTGGGCTACAGAATCAATAATGAAAAAATGGACAAACCCATGGAAAGGTCGATGGAAGCTGTCGGCAAGCTCTGCGCCTTAATGGTTGCCGTGCTGATCTTCTTCAATATCTGGAAAATAATAACAGGTTTTGTGGGCGGAGAAGGAAAGCAGGCGGCGTTAACAGCCATGCTTGCAGGCCCGTACGCCTTTAACTTCTGGGTGTTTGAAGTGCTTATCGGCATGTTGCTTCCGTTTACCCTGCTCATGTATTCAAAAGGAAAGAACATCGGCATGATGTTCCTCGCATCCATCCTTATGACTACAGGCATATTCATGATGAGATACGATCTTGTTGTCATAGGGCAGATCGTGCCTGTATTTCACGAACTCGGCGTAAAGGAATTTTCACAGCTCCTTCCCTATAAGCCGTCTTTCTATGAAATTATGGTGGTTATTGCCGGGCTGGGAATCACCGCATCGTCGTTCCTTCTCGGCGAGAAGGTATTTAAAGGCCATAAGAGCGATGTACATTAAAGGAGAAGGCGATATGAAACTCAATAAACCTGATTTTGAAAATATCAAGGCTGAATGCAGGGATGAAGTCACCGAGGTTGAACGCAGGGAGTTCCTGAAGATCGGGCTTGCAATAACAGGCGTTATTGCCGGCGGCACGATTTTTTCTGTTGTTTCGGATATCGGCAGGGTCTTTGCTTCAGGAAAAGAATTCAATGAAAAATATCCGTACAAGCCCCACTACAGCATGGTAATCAGGCAGGACCGCTGCATTGACTGCGAACGTTGCATGGAGGCCTGCGTATTGACCAACAGCGTGCCGGATTACGGCTATCGGACAATGATACTGGAAAGAGAAGTTGCCGACGCTGTCGGACAAAAAAGGGAATTCATCCCGGTCCTCTGCAATCACTGCAACCAGCCGCCGTGCGTCAGGGCCTGCCCGACAAAAGCAACCTACAAAGACAGCAACACAGGCATTGTCATGATGCACTACAGTAAATGCATAGGCTGCAAGACCTGCGTTTTGGCATGCCCTTATAATGCGCGCTATTTCAATGAAGAAAAACATGCTATCGACAAATGCAACTTCTGCTTCGACACGCGTATTTCCAAGGGTGAAAAACTGACCGCGTGTTCTGCTGCCTGTCCGGCAGGCGTGCGCATATTCGGCGACCTTTCTGACAGCGGCAGCGAGGTATACAATCTCGTTCATCAGATAGCGAAGCCGGTCTGGGTGCAGCGGCCGGAGGTCGGGGCAAAGCCGAACGTATTTTACATGAAAGGATGATATCTTGATCAATACAGGAGAAGAAATAATATGAAGAAATTACTGATTGCAGTCTGCTTAATCTTTGCATCAACGCTTCTTCTTTGCAGTAATAAAAGCGCATTCGCCGCTGAAGACGTTTCCCACGGCGGAGAGATCATCTACACAAAACCGCTAAAATCCGTAATATTCAGCCACAAGGTCCATGTTGAAGACAAGGGCCTCGGTTGCGACCGCTGCCACAGCGGCCTTTTTGAAGCTGAGGCATTGAAGGCCCAGGAGAACCCTGATTTCAACATGGAATCGCTCTATAAGGGCAAATACTGCGGCGCCTGCCATGACGGCAAGACCGCCTTTGCCTCGAACACTCAATGCGCGAGATGCCATACAGGGGTAAAGGGTTATGTTGCTTCTCAAAAGGGGGAGAAGGCCGTCGGCAAGACTTCCTTTGGGCCGAAAGAGGCAATAACGCTCGGACAGGGCGCATCAGCAGTCAAGTTCATGCACGAATCTCACAAGCTGGGCTGCAGCGAATGTCATTCAAAGATATTCCCGATGAAAAAAGGGGAGTCAACAGTAACAATGGACGCAATCTATAAGGGTAAATACTGCGGCGCCTGCCATAACGGCAAAAAGGCTTTCGCATCAGAGCAATGCATTAAGTGCCATTCAAAGGTCCCTCCGCCTGAAAAGTCGCTCACTTATAAAGTCAAAGGGGTTGGGCCTGTAAACTTCAGCCATAAATTTCATACTGCCGCATTCAAGTGTGATCAGTGTCACCCCAAAGTATTTGCGATGAAAAAGACCCAGGGGAAGATGACCATGGATGCCATGAACAACGGCAAATTCTGCGGTAGCTGTCATAACGGCAATATGGCCTCTGCTGTTTCAGACTGCGGCAAGTGCCATAAAAGTTAGGAAACAGGCAAAAGAATAGGTAGAGAGGGAAAGAATTCTTTACTTTCGCTGCTGCCTTTACCTATTCTTTTACCTGTCTTTCGTAAGCGTTTTGAAAAAATACGCAATCGTCAGGCAGAATAATCCGCCCATAAAAACCCCGATAGCCACAACAAAGCTGATCGCAAACAGAACACCGACGTACACAGCAATATGATTGTCCGGGAACCTGACATGAAATAACGAATAAAGGTCATTGGCCACGGCCTTGCTCCATCCCCCGCCAATGCTCTCGCCCAGGAGTACATCCATGCCAAAAGAAACAATTACGCCGAGAATACCTCCTATAACCGCGCCGATATTAAAAGCTTTTCTCATTCAGCCTGCTCATTCCTCTATCCCGTATTTCCTGAACTTCCTGTAAAGCGTTGCGAGGTCAATGCCAAGGGCCGTTGCTGTCTGCTCTTTGCTTTTGTTATGCGTTTCGTACATCTTCAAAAGCAGTTTTTTTTCATAGTCTCCAATATATGTTTTAAGTGTGGATGCCTGATAATTTTTCCCGGAATTTTGAAGTCTGTCGGGCAGATTCTCAAGTGATATATATTCCCCTTCGGCAAAAACAACTGCCCTTTCGATGACATTGCTCAGCTCTCTGACATTGCCGGGCCATGAATAGTCGATCAGGACTGACAACGTCTGCCTGTCAACGCCCACCACTTTCTTTTTATGATCCTCTGAAAACTTGCCTATAAAATGCCTGACAAGCATTTCAATGTCGTCTTTTCTTTCTCTCAGCGCCGGTATCCTTATTTCAATAACGTTCAGGCGCCAATAAAGGTCCTCCCTGAATCTGCCTTCCTTGATCCTGCCTTCTATATCTATATTGGTTGCTGATATTATTCTCACATCAACAAGCTTCGGCTTGGTATCTCCAAGAGGATAAACCTCTCCTGTCTCCAGCACCTTGAGAAGTTTTGCCTGAAGATTGACCGGCATATCTCCTATTTCATCAAGGAAAAGCGTTCCCAGATCCGACAAGGGGATGAGTCCGGGCTTATCGGACTGGGCGCCTGTAAACGCCCCTTTCTTATAGCCGAAAAGCTCGGATTCGAGCAGGCCTTCGGGGATTGCCGAACAATTTATGGAGATAAAAGGTTTGTCTCTCCTTGGACTATTGCTGTGAATGAGCTCTGCCACAAGGCCTTTCCCCGTGCCGCTCTCTCCCAATAAAAGGATGTTGCTCCTGGTCGGAATCACTTTTTCAAGGGTCCTGACTATTTTTATCATGGAATCGGAATTTGCAATAAAATCCCTGCCTGCCATGCGCTGGCTTACCTGATGCTTGAGCGCAATATTTTCATTTATTAATTTTTTTCTTTCGATGACCTTATTTATCGTCAGCTTTATTTCTTCATTCAGAAAAGGCTTGACAATATAATCAACTGCTCCTTTTCTCATAGCCTCCACTGCAGACTCTATTGAGGCAAATGCGGTCATCATTATTACAGATGTATCAGCGCTCGCCTCTTTTGCCTTTTCGAGCACCGCCATACCGTCCACCTTGCCCATCTTCAGATCAGTAAGCACAACGTCAAAGCTCTCCTTTTCAAGCCTTGCCACCGCCTCTTCGCCGCTGTTCACAGAAGCAACCCCGAGGCCTTCTCTTTTCAAAAGAAACTCAAGGGCCCTGCAAATGTCCGGCTCGTCATCAACTATTAATATCTTCGGTTTCATAATCCCTCAAACAGGTAAAGATTAAGGCAGAGAGCCTCTTGCATAAGTATGGGAATTCCCATTTTTTGTCATTCCGAACCAAGTGAGGAATCTCTTGCTGTCAATGAGTTGCAAGACCCCTCACTTCGTTCGGGGTGACAAAATGAGGACTTTTGCAAGAGGCTCCAGAGGTAGAGATTAATTTTTACCTTTACCTGCTTATCGGTATAGTTATCGTAAATACGCTGCCTTTTCCGGTTTCGCTTTCAACGCTCAGGGCACCGTTCATTTTTTTGATTATATCATAGCTGACCGCCAGCCCTAAGCCTGTACCTTTTTCCTTGGTCGTGTAAAACGGCTCAAATACTCTCGCTAAATCTTCTTTTGGTATGCCGACCCCTTCATCCATGAATTGAATAACCACATCCCTTTCTGTCGCAAAACTTCTGATGGTCAGGTTGCCGCCGCCCGGCATCGCGTCCATGGCGTTTAAAATCAGATTAACGATGACCTGCGAAAGCTGGTTGCCGTCAATGCTCGTATCAGGCAAAACAGGGGAAAGCTCCTTTATAATAGACACGTCCTTTGCCTTCTTGTCGTACTGAACAAGATTGATGGAGGCCTCAATAAATTCATTTACATTGCACTGCCTGCATTGTCCACCCGGCATCCTTGAAAAACCGGAAAGCTGCTTCAGTATCCCGGAAATTCTGTTAATATGGAAATAAATTGTTTCGAGACTTTCTTTCTTGAACCTGTCATCTTCCATTTCCCGCAATATCTGAACAAAAGAGAATATTGAAGTCAACGGGTTCCCTATCTCATGGGCAATGCCGGCCGCAAGCCTGCCGATGGATGCAAGCTTTTCTGAATGAGCTATTTTATCCTTTTCACTTATAAGCTCTATTGTCCTTTCGTTAATCTGTCTTTCCAGTTCAACTGCATATTTTTCCAGTTCGTCTTTCCGTTTTTCCACCTCTTCGGCTTTAATCCTCTTCTTATTAAAAATAATAAGCGCCGCAGCGATTATGCTCGTTGTAATAAAGATGGCTATGATCAGATAAGAATAGAGCCGCATGCTCTGCCTTGTAACCTGCGTAACCTCGGAATATGGCGAAGACACCGCTATTATCCACGAAATATTCCCCATATCCACAGCTGAAAAAGCAAGTATCTTGTCTTCGCCTGTTGCAGCTATGTGCCTGCCGTAAGCGCCTGCCTTACCTTCAATTATCTTTTTTTCAAGATCAAAGCTCACATGGCATTTAAAGCATGCCCTGGAGGCGCTGTATATATTGCCGCCGACCATATCCGGCTGCGTCGGATGATAAATCAGGGTCCCGCGCTTGTTCATCATCCAGGCATGGCCCCGTGTCCCAAGTTTTATGCTGCTTACAAAATGATCGGCAATATCATTAATATTTGTTGACTCAAAAACAATCCTGCCTGGAGCGCTGCCGCTGTATGCCGGAGATATCACATATATATATCCCCCGGCCTCGATCATACCTGCATCGCCAGCTTCCAATTTCCCTGCCAGAAGGACAATTTCAGGCACAACAGGCCTTAAAATACCCTCATCCCCGGAATAAAAAACTATTCCTCCCTGCGCATTCAATATGCCGATGGATCTTCTGACTATTCCCTTTTTTATTAAAGCTGACTCTGCAAGCCATTGAAAGTTGCCTGCGTCGTTGATTTTCCCCTGCGACAGCATTGTGGAGACATGGATAACGTCCTTTTCAAGAAAATAAATATGCGCCTTTATGCTTTCAGCAAGCGAACCTGAAAGCAGGAGCTGCTGTTTGTTGAACTGCTCTGCCATATCCATCTGGAGGGACTGCTGAAAAAACACATTAAGCGTAATAAGCACGGAAACAACCAGAATCAGCGGGCCGATTATCAACATATAGCCTTTCATGGGATAGTCTATATAATTTCATCGTGAGATTTCCATATTCCCATTTTTGTCATTCCGAACCCCTCACTGTCATTCCGAGCAAAGCGAGGAATCTTTTCTATCAAGAAGTTATAAGACCTCTCACTTTGTTCGAGGTGACAAAGGGAGTCTTGAAGCGCAACGCAGCATACGGACTTTTTACGAATCTGCCATAATTTTATTTTATAGATACCGGAGGCATGATATAATGATACATCCTGATTGTATTGGGCCCTGTGTCATGAGGGGCCACGGATGAGAGACCTGGAGGAAGAGCGACTGTATGAACAAGTTGAGCGAATTCGCATCTGAAAAGCTGAAAAACATAACGATCCTCTATGTTGAAGACAACGAGGGCATAAGAAACTCGCTCACTACGTATCTTCACCGGCGCTTCAATACGATCCATACAGCTTCAAACGGCGAAGAGGGTCTTGAAAAGTTCAGCGAGTTAAACCCTGATATCGTGATTACCGATATCCTCATGCCTGTAATGAGCGGGCTTGACATGTCAAGGAAGATAAAGGAACTCAACCCTGAAACCAGGATTATCATCACTACGGCATACAGTGAGGCAGCCTATATCATGGAGGCGATGGATATAGGGGTTAATCGTTTTATCGCCAAGCCTATTGTCAATGAACAGCTTTTTCAGGCCATATCCGACCTGGCAGGCGCTTTAATCCATGACAGGGAAAGGGGAGAACTTCAGGAGCAGCTCCGGCAGGCGCAGAAAATGGAGACAGTGGGGCAGCTGGCCGGCGGCATTGCCCATGACTTCAATAACATTCTGACCGCCATAACAGGATACGGCAGCCTTCTGCAGGGCAAACTTCCGAAAGAGGACCCTCTCAGAAAATACGCGGACCACATAGTCTCTGCTTCCGAGAAGGCCGCCAGCCTTATCAGGAGCCTTATGGCCTTCAGCAGAAAGCAGATCATCAATCCGCAGCCCGTGGATGTCAATGAAATCATCAGATACATGGAGCGGTTCGTTTCAAACCTCGTCGGAGAAGATATAGAATTCAAAACCTACCTGCAGGAAGGCCCTTTGATTATAATGGCCGACAGGGGACAGCTCGAACAGGTATTGATGAACCTTATCACCAATGCCCGTGATGCCATGCCCTGCGGAGGCTCCATTATCATGGAAACTAAAACGATCGATATAACAAAAGAGTATTCCATGACCCACCTTTTTGAAAAGACAGGCAGGTATGTCTGCATCATGGTCTCCGACACCGGCCAGGGCATGGACGAACAAACCAGGAAAAGCATTTTCGAGCCTTTCTTTACCACAAAGGAAGTAGGCAAAGGGACGGGCCTCGGACTCTCCATGGTATACGGCATTATCAAGCAGCATGATGGGTTTATTAATGTATACAGTGAACCTTCAAAAGGCACCACCTTCAAGATATATCTGCCCGCAGTTGAAAAAGAGAGCGTTGAAACTGAAAAGCCAAAGCAGCCCCTTTTGCACGGCGGCAACGAATCGATTCTGATCATTGAAGATGACAGGGACGTGCTGAATTTCCTGAAAGAAGTACTGAATGAACACGGTTACAGGACACTTACAGCAACAGACGGAGAGGAAGGGGTGAAGGTTTTTGCCGATAATCAGGATGATATACATCTTATGCTTATAGATGTTGTCCTGCCGAAAAAAAACGGCAGGGAATCCCTTAACGAAATTAAAAAGATCAGGCCGAATATCAAGGCCATTTTCATGAGCGGCTATACTGCCAATATCATCCATAAAAGAGGGATCCTTGAGCCTGGCATTGATTTTATCATGAAGCCTGTAATGCCGGATGATCTTCTGATAAAGGTACAGGAGGTGCTGAACCGGCAATAAAACCCGGCCTGATGTTTTCGATGTCTGCACAAGCGTATTTACGGTCAGGGCGAAAGCCTGCGTGTTTCGCCTGCGTTTTTCAATGCTCCGGCATAATACTCCATGGAGGATGCATATGAACCGCCTGTCAAGAAAAAGTCTTCTATTGTTTCTGCCTTTGCTTCTGCTGCTCTGCCTGTCAGCTGTGATTTCCTGCAAATCAAAAGACGACACCAGGAAGATAAGCCTCGAAAAAAGAGAAAAACCAGAAGAATCTGCCAACGTCTCCGGCCAGAAAACACTGCGCTTTGCAGTGGGCGCGATGATAACCCCGGCAGAGGGCTTTCAATATTACAAGAAGCTCCTGGGGTATGTTGAGAAAAAATCAGGCATGAAGGTGCAATATGTGGACAGAAAGCAGTACACAGAGACAAACGCCCTGCTTAAGACCGGATCTGTAGATGTTGCCTTTGTATGCAGCGGGCCGTATGTCAGGGGCCGCGATGAATTCGGCCTCGATATACTCGTTATGCCTCAGATCAACGGAAAGGCCGTGTATTATTCCTATATTATCGTACATAAGGACAGCCCCATTGCCGGCCTGAAAGACCTCAGGGGAAAGACCTTCGCGTTTACTGATCCTCAGTCAAACACCGGCAGGATGGTGCCGACATTTATGCTGGCAAAGATGAACGAGACGCCTGAGACCTTTTTTAGCCGGTATTTCTATACAGACAACCACGACAAGGCCATTATGGCTGTAGCACAGAAAAACGCGGATGGAGCTGCTGTTGACAGCCTTATCTGGGAATATTTTAATAAAACCAACCCTGAATATACCTCAAAAACAAAGGTAATTATAAAATCCTCACCCTATGCCTCTCCGCCTGTAGTTGCAGGTCCGCACCTGACAGCTGAGCTGAAGGAACAACTCAGGGACATATTCCTCGGAATGCATGAAGACCCTGAGGGCAGGGAAATACTAAACGGTATGCAGCTGGAGCGGTTTGTCAGGGGCAATGACTCAGCTTATGCCTCTGTAAGGGAAATGGAGGTCTTTATCCAACAGCAGCAAAAGGGCGCAAAACAATAAAGATGATATTGAAAATTCGAAACAGGAGCATCAAAACCAAATTTGCTGCTGTTTATGTAGCGCTGACTCTGCTACTTGGACTGACAATAGTCTTATTTATCAAAACATCGCTCCAGCAAACTCTCACAGCTGAGCTGCATGCCCGTTCGCTGATACTGACAAAGGAGTTCGCAAGGGAGCTCGTCACACCCATCCTGACAGAGGACATCGTACTTTTGCAGTCCCTGGTTTTCGATCACAAAAAGGCAGTGGAAGATACTGAATATATATTTGTAACCGACAGCAGAGGGACCCTGCTTGCACATACCTTTGGAGAGACCTTCCCTGTAGGCCTGAAAGAGGCAAATGCCTGCGGCAGCAGCAGCGCTGCCAGGCTTGTGGAGCTTGAAACTGAACAGGGCAGGATATTCGATATTTCCGTGCCGGTCCTCCACAGTGAAGCAGGCTGCTTAAGGGTCGGAATATCAGGCGCCTCAGTCAATAGTTCTGTATCGATTATCGTCTGGACGATAATCGCCATACTCTCCATAATCACGCTTTCAGGCGCAGTGATTTCCATTGCCTTTGCTTCAGTTGTTACAAAACCGCTTGTTTCATTCTCAGAGGTGGCTGAAAAGATAGGACAGGGCGATCTGAATGCTGAGATTGCCGGTATATCTGATGAAAAGGACAATAAAGATGAGATCGTTTCTCTTAAGCGGGACTTTCAGCTCATGGTCAATAATCTTCGCGCTATTACAGTCTCAAAGGAACTTCTTGATAAAAGCGAACAGAAGCTGCGTGACGTCACAGCATCCCTTGGCGAGGGGGTATATATGATCGGGAAAAATGGATGCCTGACGTTTATGAACCCTGAAGCAGAGCGTCTCCTGGGCTGGACAGAACAGGAACTGCTCGGCAGGCAGATGCATGACATAATCCATCACCATAAACAAGACGGCAGGCCGTTGCCTGCCCTGGAATGCCCGATAATCAGGGTTACGGACAGCCGCGAAGTGTGCCGGGTTGAAGAAGATTATTTTTTCCATAAGGACGGCGCCATGATACCGGTTACATATATCGCTGCCCCTGTTATGGAGGCCGGTAAGGTCATCGCCTCTGTAACGGCATTTCGCGACATAACAACACGGCTGCGCATGGAAGAAAACCTCAGGAAGCACATAGAGGAGCTTGAGCGGTTCAATCGCCTGTCAGTCGGCAGGGAACTCAGAATGGTGGAGCTGAAGCAGGAGGTTAACAGCCTTCTTCTTGCAGCAGGCTGCAAAGAAAAATACAGGGTCGCAGAAGAAAAGGAGTCCGGCAAATGAAGGGCGTTATCAATAAAGGCATAAAGGAGATGCTCGAACAGCAGTATGGTCATGAGCAGTGGGAAGCAGTGCGGAAGCATGCGGGCTGCGGAGATATCTTTTTTTCATCTCTCACCGACTACCCTGACCATCTGACCATAAGGCTCTTTATGTCTGCCGGTGAAATACTTTGTCTGCCGGTGGAAACTGTAATGATAGAGTTTGGCAAGTTCTGGATAACAGAGACAGGCAGGAAAACCTACCCCCAGATTTTCCACCTTGCAGGTAAGAATGCAAGGGGCTTTCTCCTTAATATGGACCGAATTCATGAACAGGTGACCCACGGCATACCGCATGCTGCCCCTCCCCGCTTTGAGTATGACGAAATGCCTGACGGGTCCCTTGCCATGCATTATTTCGGCCGCAGAGAGATGATCCCCATGCTGAAGGGCCTGGTCCTCGGCGTGGGCATGTATTTCAATGAGGAGCTGGAGGTTGAAGAGATACCTGCCATGAAAGAAAATGCCGCATGCACGGTCCTTGTGAAATTCAGGCAAAAGGCTTAGCCGCTTTCAATGGATGAGCATTCCGCAATAACGCTGAGCGCCTCTGCTATAACAGCGTTATATCCATATGTATTTTTTCTTGACCCTCAACAGGAGATAACATGGGCCAGTCCGGCAGTAAGACGGGTCCTTGGATCAGATCCAGTTGGAAAAGATATATTCGATGTCGTTTCCTTGCCGATATCAGGCCAGGGCAATCGACTTCAGGATTTCGGGCAGGACAGAAGGCGGATGTTTCCAATAAAGATCATAACGCCGAATGGTCCTCTGCCTCTGCGCGCGCTCTGTCTTTGCTCTGATGATAACGCGATAATCGGCCTTGTCGCAGAGCCTGATCTATCCACTCTGGAACAATTGGAGCGGTTCGACATCAGGATGGATGATTTTTTCATTAATGACCCGCATCTTGACCTTCTGCTCATGATGGGAGAGCTGACTGCCTCCAAGGCTGACCTGAATAATGCTGTGGAAGAGCTGAACCGGAAACAGGCAGAGCTTCAGGAAGCCGGGTCTTACCGGCAACAGCTCGATGCCAGGCTCAAAGAGCTCGTCGACCAGCGTCATGCCATGCTGAATATGATCGAGGATGTTGAGGCGGCAAGGGCCGAGATTCAAGATTTGAATAAGGGGCTTGAAAAACGCGTACAGACTGAGATCGAAAAACGGAGGGAAAAAGAGCAGCTCCTGATTCATCAGTCGCGGCTTGCGGCTATGGGCGAGATGATCGGCAACATCGCCCACCAGTGGCGGCAGCCGTTGACCGAAGTGGGCCTGGTCATCCAGGACCTGGGCGATGCGCACAGGCATGGCGAGCTGGACGAGGCCTATATGGTCCGGGGTATAAGCAAGGCTATGCAGATAACAAGACATATGTCCAGAACCATAGATGACTTTCGTAACTTTTTCAGGCCGGAAAAGACAAAGCGGAAGTTCAGGGTAAGGGACAGCCTTGAGCGGGCCTCATCGTTTGTGGAGTCTGCCTTCAGAAATTGCGGGATAAGGATAGAGCTTGCCGGCCCGGAAGACATCACTGCCGTAGGCTTTCCCAATGAGTTTGCCCAGGCGCTCCTGAATGTCCTGAACAATGCCAGGGATGCTCTCATTGAGCGCAAAGTGCAAAATCCCGTGATAAATATAACGCTATTTCAGGAAAACGACAGAGCTGTAGTAACACTGGCTGACAATGCCGGAGGCATATCGCCTGAACTCGTTGACAGAATATTCGAGCCTTATTTTACCACCAAGGAACCTGACAAAGGCACAGGCATAGGGCTGTATATGGCAAAGATGATCATTGAAAAAAATATGGGCGGCAGCCTTTCTGTGAGAAATATCAACGGCGGGGCCGAATTCAGGATAGAACTGGCAGGAGCGCCTGCCGCTTGATAAGAAGAGGCTTGACGTGCATAATGTCCATATTACATTTTGAAAGGAGTCTTATTATGAAATTTTTGCCCGCAGTGGCAGCAAGTCTGCTTCTTCTTGCAGGAGTTGCAGCAGCAGAGCCCCAGGAACTAAAAACAGAAAAAGACCAACTCAGCTATAGCATGGGCGTTGCAACCGGTATGCAGCTGAAGCGGCAGGCAGTTGATGTGGACCTTGATCTGTTTGCAAAGGGACTAAAGGACTCCTCTGCCGAAGGGAAGCTCCTGATGACTGAGCAGCAGGTACAGGAGACCTTGATGAAATACAGGCAGGATATGGCAGTCAAACAGGCTGAGATGGCAAAGCAGCTTGCTGATAAAAACATGAGAGAGGGAGAGGCCTTTCTGGCGGAAAACATGAAAAAGGATGGAGTAAAGACCCTTCCGAGCGGCCTGCAGTATAAGGTCCTGTCAGAAGGCACTGGAAAAACCCCAAAGGATACCGACACTGTTGAGGCCCATTATAAAGGCACCCTGATTGACGGCACAGAGTTCGACAGTTCCTATAAGCGTAATCATCCTGCCACTTTCCCTGTAAAAGGTGTTATCAAAGGCTGGACAGAGGCCCTTCAGCTTATGAAAGAGGGCTCAAAATGGCAGCTTTTCATACCCTCAGGGCTCGCCTACGGAGAACGCAGCGCAGGGCCGACAATTGGGTCGAACTCAACCCTTATTTTCGAAGTGGAGCTGATCTCAGTAAAGGAAGGCTCTGAAATAAAAATGCATTAGGCTGACAGCCGGTTTCGTAAAAAGTCCGAATCTCCCTCTCCCCTCAAAAGGAGAGGGAGAGGGTGCCTAATAAATGACTTTTTACGAGATTGTCAATCCTTCTCAACCACTTTTGCTATACTTACGATCTTGCCTTCATCAATATCCATAAGCTTGACGCCCTGGGTATTCCTGCCTAATATGGATATGTTTTCAGATGTTGTGCGAATCAGCTTGCCGGCGCTGGTTATCATGACTACTTCATCTTCATCACGCACCAGCAGAAGGCCTGCGACCTTGCCGCCCTTTTCAGTCAACTTCAGGGAAATAACTCCTTTTCCGCCCCTGCCCTGAAGAGGATAATCCTCTATCTTTGTCCTTTTGCCAAAGCCATTTTCCGCCACTGTCAGCATTGTGGCTTTCTCATCAGCCACCTCGGCAGCTACGACTTCATCATTTTCTTCAAGCCTGATGCCCCGGACGCCTATAGACGTCCTTCCTGTTTCCCTGACATCTTCTTCATTGAACTTTATGGCAATGCCGTTTCTGGTCCCTATGATCAGATTGTTTGTGCCGCTGGTTTTTCTGACTGAAATAAGCTCATCACCTTCTTCAATGGATATGGCAATGATGCCTTTGCCTCTGGGGTTGCTGTAAGCACTGAGAGCTGTCTTTTTTACAGTCCCGTTTTTGGTAAACATCACAAGATAGCCTTCCTTGAAATCGCGTACCGGCAGGGCAGTTGAAATGCGTTCACCTTCAGAGAGCTGAAGAAGGTTGACCAGCGCCTTGCCCTTTGCTGTCCTGCCTGCCTCAGGAAGCTGATAGGTCTTGAGCCAGTAGAGCCTTCCCAGATTGGAGAAAAAGAGCATATAGTCATGGGTAGAGCCGATAAAGAGCTGCTCCACAAAGTCCTCCTCCTTGGTCTCCATGCCGGTAAGGCCTTTTCCGCCCCTTCTCTGGCTCCTGTACGCGCTAAGGGGATTGCGTTTGATGTAACCTGTATGGGACAGAGTAATGACCATCTCCTCTTCAGAGATAAGGTCTTCTATTGTTATCTCCCTTGTGTCCTCGGTTATCTCTGTTCTTCTTTCGTCAGCGTACTTTTCCTTGATTTCCAGAAGTTCGTCTCTGATTATTATAGATACTAATTGCTCGCTCCCGAGAATCTCCTTGAGCCTCTTGATCTCTTTCAGTATCTCTATGTACTCATTGATGATCTTGTCGCGTTCAAGCCCCGTGAGTCTCTGTAGTTTCATATCCAGAATGGCCTGCGCCTGGACCACTGTGAGCTGATACCCCTGTACCAGGCCGTTTCTTGCCTCTTCAGGGTTCTTCGACCCTCTGATAAGCGCGATGATCTCATCAAGGTGGTCCAGCGCAATCTTGAGCCCTTCGAGGATATGGGCCCGTTCTTCAGCTTTTCTGAGCTCAAACCGCGTCCTTCTCAGGATCACGTCCCGCCTGTGCTGCAGAAAATAACTGAGTATGGGCTTGAGGCCCAGCACGCGCGGCTGTCCTCCGACCAGGGCAAGCATAATAATGCCGAAGGTCGTCTCCATCTGCGTATGCTTATAGAGATTGTTCAACACAACCTCTGCCATGGCGCTCCGCTTCAGCTCAATAACCACCCTGATGCCGTCCCTGTCTGACTCATCCCTGATATCAGAGATATCTTCAAGCTGTTTTTCTCTCACCAGCTGGGCCATCTTCTCAATAAGCCTTGCTTTGTTCACCTGGTAGGGCATCTCGGTGATGATGATGTTCTCTCCGCCTCTGTGCTCTTTCTCTATCTTTGCCTTTGCCCTGATCCTGACCAGCCCCCTGCCGCCTGCATACGCGTCCCTTATGCCGGCAGTACCATGAATGAGACCTCCTGTAGGAAAATCAGGACCCTTGATGCTTGTCATGAGCTGTTCCACAGAAGTGTCCGGATTATTGAGCAGCATCAACAGGCCGTCTAATACTTCTCCGAGATTGTGAGGCGGTATATTAGTGGCCATTCCGACCGCAATTCCTGCTGCGCCGTTGATGATGAGGTTCGGGATCCTTGACGGCAGCA
The DNA here is from genome assembly GCA_020056455.1 of Thermodesulfovibrionales bacterium. Taxonomy (GTDB): domain Bacteria; phylum Nitrospirota; class Thermodesulfovibrionia; order Thermodesulfovibrionales; family UBA6898; genus UBA6898. The sequence goes on along the minus strand of JAGVHR010000009.1, from coordinate 6,107 downwards.
CCCTTGGCTCTACTGTCGTCTCATCAAAGTTCGGCAGGAAATCAACTGTTTCCTTGTCGATATCAGCAAGGAGTTCTTCAGCTATCTTTGCCAGCCTTGCCTCAGTGTACCGGTATGCCGCGGCCCGGTCACCGTCAATGGACCCGAAATTTCCCTGCCCGTCAACAAGCATATATCGCAGGTTGAAGTCCTGGGCAAGCCTGACCATGGCATCATATACCGCTGAATCTCCGTGAGGATGATACTTCTTCAGCACCTCGCCGACCACACCGGCGCTTTTTGAATATTTCTTGTTCGGCAGGAGCCCTTCCCTGAACATAGCGTATAGAATTCTTCTCTGGACAGGCTTCAAGCCGTCCCGCACTTCGGGCAGCGCCCTGCCTATGATTACACTCATCGCGTAATCAAGGTAGCTGACCTTCATCTCTTCTTCGATATTTATCGGTAATTTTGACATGTATGAACTGACCTTTCTCTCAACTAAAATCTCTACTTATCTTTGACTTCCCTCCGGAAGTCCTGTTTCGTTTTCTCCAGGGCCGGCTTGAGCCTTACATAGGCGATGACCTTGTCCCTCTGGAGTCTGTAATTAATATCCAGGACATCGTCTGTTCCATAGGTAATAGGGAGATACAGGGGCCTGAGTTCATAGCCCATGATAATCCCTTTTTCATCCATGATGCTACTGAACTGCTCCTTATGAAATGCCGAATGCCATCGTATGAACGCATCAGCCTCATGCAGGGCCTCATCAGCAGGCAAACCCTTCTTGATCTTATAAGCAAAATCAGGCGCAAAGGGTTCAATAACATAGCCATCCCCCTCCTTGTCTAAGAAGGCTACGGTTTCAAGATCATCGCTGAAATTACCGCCGTAAAAAATAACAGTATAGCTCCCCTGCATATCACCGCCCTTTGCTGCGTCGGTCCTCAGGGCCGTTCCTGACATGCACGCCTGCAGGAACGGAAAGGACAATAAAAGCAACCACACCGGCAGACTCATTCCCAAACGCTTCCAACTAATTTCTTTTTCAAAACTTTTCATGGCATTTCCTCCTTTTGGGCTTTCCTGACGCCCTTAAGTACAGTCTGCCTCTCTCTTGAGGCTTTGTCTATGTCTCCCTGACATTAAGACAGAGGACATTTGCAAGCGCCTCTCTAAATATCAATATTTTTCGCCTCAAGGGCATGCTTAACGATAAAATCCTTCCTCGGTTCAACCTGGTCGCCCATGAGGATAGTGAATATTTCATCCGCCTGAACACTGTCCTCTATGTTGACCTGAAGTAGGGTCCTTTTCTCCGGGTCCATGGTCGTCTCCCAAAGCTGTTGGGGGTTCATCTCGCCAAGGCCCTTATAGCGCTGAATATTCAGACCTTTTCGTGAGGACTCAAAAATATACTGGTACAGCTCGGTTGTTGACTGCATCTCCCTGGGACCTTCCTTTGTGGTCACTATATATGGCGTGGGCCCCAGATCCCTGATCGTACTATAAAGGGTTTCAAGCTCCCGGTATTCAGGAGAAAGAAGCAGCTTCTCATCAAGCAGAATCTTATAATTCTGCCGCGTTATAGATACGCCGAATCCTCCGTGCTCCTCATCAACATAAATCTCCTCTGTGTTGATCTGCGGGATAGCGGCCTTCATCTTATTTAACAGTTCCTGTAATCCTTTCTCTTCCTTCAGAATTCCCTTGTTCACGCCCTCCCTTAGAAGGAAGCGAAGCGCCTTCGGATCTCTCCTTCTTCTTTCAAACCAATCTATCAGGCGCTCATAACTGGTGAGCTTCCTGAGGAACGAGACAAGCGCCTTTCCCTTAACGTCCTGCCCCCTGAGCAGCACTGAAACATCTTCGGCTGCGAGCTCTACGAGCATATTCTGCATTTCCTGTTCGTTCTGGATATATTTCTCAGTCTTGCCTTTCTTGACCCTGAAGAGCGGAGGTTGGGCTATATAGAGATAGCCCTTCTCAATGACCTGGGGCATCTGACGGTAAAAAAAGGTGAGCAGGAGGGTCCTTATATGAGCGCCGTCCACGTCGGCATCAGTCATGAGAACAATCTTATGATAGCGGATTTTCGCAATATCAAAATCATCAGCTCCGATGCTGGTTCCCAGCGCAGTTATCAGGATGCGTATCTCCTCGGAGCCCAGCATCTTGTCAAAGCGGGCTTTTTCCACATTCAGTATCTTGCCTCTGAGCGGCAGGATCGCCTGGCCCCTCCTGTCTCTTCCCTGCTTTGCAGATCCTCCCGCAGAGTCGCCTTCAACAATAAAGAGTTCGCTTAGCGCAGGATCCTTCTCGGAACAGTCGGCCAGCTTTCCAGGCAGCCCCGTATCCTCCAGCGCGCCTTTACGCCGTGTAAGTTCCCTTGCCTTTCTTGCTGCTTCCCTTGCCCTTGAAGCCTGAATCGCCTTCTCGATGATCTTTTTTGCAATGGAGGGGTTCTCTTCAAAATAGGTTGAGAGCGCGTCATTCACAATGGATTCCACAATGCCCTTGGCCTCGCTGTTGCCGAGCTTCATCTTGGTCTGGCCCTCGAACTGCGGGTTCGGCAGCTTCACGCTGATGACTGCGGTCAGACCTTCCCGAATATCATCTCCGGAGATGGAATCCTTGCCGCCTTTTATGATGTTCGATGACGAGGCATATGAGTTTGCAGTACGGGTAAGGGCTGACTTGAACCCGATCAGGTGTGTCCCGCCTTCACGGGTGTTGATGTTGTTGGCAAAGGTGAAGATCGTCTCTGCATAGCTGTCATTATACTGAAGCGCTACCTCAGCCATAATGCCGTCTTTTTCACCTTCTATATAGACCGGCTTGGGATGCAGCGAAGACTTATTTTTGTTCAAATGCTCGACAAAAGAGACGATGCCTCCCTTATATAAAAATTCCTGACCCTTGTCGGACCGTTCATCCAGTATGGTTATCTTCAGCCCCTTGTTCAGAAACGCAAGCTCTCTCAACCTCTGGGAAAGCACATCATAACTGAACTCGGTCATCTCGAAGATCTCTGAATCAGGCTTAAAGGTCACCTTTGTGCCCCTGCTTTTTGTTTTTCCCACTACCTCAAGAGGACCTGAGGGCTTGCCCCGTTCAAACCTCTGCTGGAAAACCTGCCCGTTCTGTTTGATTTCGACCTCAAGCCATTCCGAAAGAGCATTTACAACAGATATGCCTACGCCGTGCAGACCTCCTGATATTTTGTATGCAGACGATTCAAACTTGCCCCCTGCGTGCAGCTCCGTAAGAACAACCTCTGCCGCAGTGCGGCCTTCCGTATCGCCAGGATGGGCCCCGGTGGGAATCCCCCTGCCGTCATCCGTCACAGTACAACTGTTGTCATGATGCAAAATAACGTCGATATTGCTGCAGTACCCTGCAAGGGACTCATCCACGCTGTTGTCAACAGCCTCATACACAAGGTGATGCAGGCCGTCCGGCCCGGTCGAGCCTATATACATGGCCGGCCTTTTCTGGACAGCGGTGAGGCCTTTGAGGATTTTTATATCGTCTGCTGTATATGAAGCTTTACTGCCTGTCTGGTTGTCTTCCATTTTCCCTCTCAATTTCTACTTTTTACAAGACTATTTCTCACTATATTCTTATCGGCATGATGACGCACCGGTAATCCGCGTCCTGCTCATCCCTGAGCAAAACAGGATTTAGCGCGCCCTGAAACTCCATAATTACCTTATCCGCAGACATCGCTTCGATAATATCAAGAAGATATCTTGCATTCAGGCCCAGAGTTGTGTTTTCACCGGCAAACGCTATCACCACCTCGTCGGAGGCTTCTCCCATGTCAGGGTTTGAAGATGTAACAATAAGTCTGTTGTCGGCAAGCTCCATCTTTACAGCATTGGTCCTGTCCTTTGCCATAAGTGAGACCCTGCGCAGGGCCTTTGAAAAACCCTCTTTTTCAATAACAGCGCTCTTGTCATTCGCCGACGGTACAACCTGCTCGTAGTTAGGATAGGTCCCCTCGATAAGACGCGTAAGAAATTGGATATCGCCTGCGCTAAAGAGCACATGATTCTTGCTCATTGCCATCCTGACATTTCCTTCCCGCTTTTCGAGGATCTTCCTGAGCTCTGACGCCGCCTTCTTGGGCACTATCATTTTCTTCTCTTCCGCAAAGGTCCCTTCAATCGTCTTGGCTATGGTGGCAAGCCTGTGCCCGTCTGTTCCAACCACATGGAGCCTGCCCAGGGTAGTTACATGAAAGAGAATCCCGTTAAGAGTATACCGGGTGTCACTGTCGCCTGCAGCGTAAACTGTTTTTCCGATCAGCCCGGCCAGTGTCTTTGCATCTATTGAGATCTCCTCCATATCTTCCATGCCCGGCCAGGCGGGAAATTCCTTTGCCGACAGACAGGCGAGCCTGAAATTGCTTGCGCCTGTCTTTATGCGCAGCCACTGTTCGTCAATAGACTCACAGGCCAGATCTCCGTCAGCCTCCCTGACGATTTCAAACATCTTCCGTGCCGGGATGCAGATCTTCCCTTCTTTTTCCACCTTCAGAGAGAGGGGTTCCCTGAGCGCAGTCTCAAGATCAGTCGCAGTAATAAAAGAGCCGTCCTTGCCGGCCTCCAGAAGAAAATGGCTCAGGATCGGCATGGTATTTCTTTTCTCAACAATATTTTGAATATTCGCCAGTTTCTCCTGCAGTTCTTCTTTGGAAACTATCAGCTTCATAACCCCTCCTTAATTTTTTATCTTCTGAAGAAGATTTTCTATCATTCTGTTGAAAGTCTCGTCTTTGGACCTGCGCTCTTCAATCTGTTTGCAGGCATATATGACAGTGGCGTGGTCTTTGCCGCCGCATGCCTTGCCTATATCACTCAGAGAGGATTCTGTAGTCTGCTTTGAGATGTACATAGTAACATGTCGGGCAAGAACCAGGTCTCTGGTCCGTCTTTTCGCTTTGATATCAGCAGGTTTTAAATTATAAAAATCGCACACCGCCCTGAGGACCAGGTCTACTGTAATAGGTTTTTGTTCGTCCTGGATTATATCCTTCAGCATCTTTTTGGTCGACTCTATTGTAATCTCTTCTCCGGTAAGAGATGCCTGCGCTGCTATCCGAATCAGGCCCCCTTCGAGCTCCCGAACGTTCGACTTGATCTTGTCTGCAAGAAAATGCACGACTTCCAGCGGCAGACTCCTTATGTTCATCATATCTGCCTTTTTTTGTATAATTGCGATCTTTGTTTCAATATCGGGTATCTGTATGTCGGCAATGAGTCCCATGGTAAAGCGCGACCTGAGCCTGTCAGTAATGTCGCTGATTTCTTTAGGAGATCGGTCACAGGATATTATTATCTGTTTCTGTTTCTCGTAAAGAGCATTAAAGGTATGAAAGAACTCTTCCTGTGTCCGCTCCTTTCCTGTAATAAACTGAACGTCGTCCAGCAGAAAAAGATCAAGATTGCGATATTTTTCCTTTAGTTCCGCCATCTTGTCATGCCTGAGGGCTGTAACAACCTCTGTTATGAACTGATCTGTAGGCGCATAAAGGATCGAGACATCATGTCTTGTTTCGAGGACCCTGTTTCCAATGGCATTCATGAGATGGGTCTTGCCCAGGCCGGCCCCTCCATAAATAAACAGGGGGTTATATATCTTGCCGGGCGCCTCTGTAACCGCAAGCGCAGCCGCATGGGCAAACTGGTTGCTTGCCCCTTTTATAAAGTTATCAAAGGTATACTTTGGATTGAGATATATCCCCCTGTTTGCGAGCCTCTGCCTCTTATGTTCAAGCTTTTCAATGTTTTTCTTTTGAGAAATGTCCTGCTGCTCTTCAATCTTGAATTTCAGAATTGCAGTATATCCAATAACCGCCTCAAGGGATTCCTTGATAAGGTTCGGATAGGTATCTTCAATCCATTCCCGGTAAAAACGATTCGGTATTTCCAGTGTAATCGTCTGTTCTTTTAGTGAGATTATTTTTATCGGCTTGAACCAAAGATCAAAAACCCTGTCTCCGACCTTCTGTTCTATTTTCGATAGACTCTTATTCCATATTTCTTCTATTGTCATTATACGCCTTTGTTAACAGGTTATTCACAATTGTTAATAACTTTCTGTCCGGGAGGTCACATATT
>JAGVHR010000136.1 GCA_020056455.1 Thermodesulfovibrionales bacterium | reverse complement strand
TAGTGCGAATATCCTACCATACCGGCAGGGTATAAATATATTTGCCCAAGCAGTGTGACTGCGTTATCAGTTCAGATGGGGTGGCATTCGATTGACAGCAGGAAGGGCGAGCCATTAAATTACCTGAACTTTCATTCAGGAGGACGCAGTGGCCCAGAAAATAAAGGTAAAAAACCCTATCGTGGAGATGGACGGCGATGAGATGACAAGGATCATCTGGCAGTTTATCAAGGACAAGCTTGTTTATCCCTTTGTCGAAGTTGAGCTTAAATATTTCGATCTCGGGATAAGACACAGGGACGATACTGACGATAATGTCACTGTAGAGGCAGCCAATGCGATAAAGGAGTTCGGTGTCGGCGTTAAGTGCGCTACAATTACTCCAAACGCCTCGAGGGTAAAAGAATACAGCCTCAAGCAGCAGTGGAAAAGCCCCAACGGCACGATCCGCTCGATCCTTGACGGCACGGTCTTCAGAAAGCCTATAATTATAAAAAACATACCGCCTGCTGTAAGGGCCTGGAAGAAGCCTATCATCATTGGTCGTCATGCATACGGCGATATCTATAAGAGTGCTGAGATGGTCATCGATGGTCCTGGCATGGCAGAGCTAGTTTTCACTCCCGCAGGCGGTGGCGGGAAGAGGGCGCTTGCTGTTCACGAGTTCAAGGGGCCTGGTGTTGTCATGGGTCTGCACAATACCGAAAAGTCAATCAGGAGTTTTGCAAAGGCCTGCATTCAGTACAGCCTGAGCGAGAAGTGCGATCTGTGGTTTGGAGCAAAAGATACTATCTCGAAGCAGTACCACGGCTTTTTCAGGGACGTCTTTGCGAAGGAAGTCGGGAAGGAAAAGGACGCCATGGAGAAGGCCGGCGTCAATTACCGCTACATGCTTATCGACGACGCGGTGGCGCAGGTGATGAAGGCTGAGGGCGGCATGCTTTGGGCGTGCATGAACTATGACGGCGATGTCATGTCGGACATGGTGGCATCCGGGTTCGGCAGCCTCGGCCTCATGACCTCGGTACTTGTCTCTCCTGACGGCATGTTCGAGTACGAGGCGGCCCACGGCACTGTAATGCGCCATTACTACGAGCATCTGAAGGGCAACCCTACGTCCACTAACTCAGTAGCCTTGATCTTTGCCTGGACAGGTGCAATCGCAAAACGGGGAGAACTGGATAATACGCTGGATGTGATTAAATTTGCCCATGCGGTTGAAGATGCAGTGATCAGGACGATAGAAGGCGGCATAATGACAAAGGACCTTATGCTGATCGCAGAACCGAAGGTCGCAAAATATGCATTGACTGAAGAGTTTATTGATGCGGTAGCCGTGAGATTAAAGAAGGTTATCGGATAACTGTTCCGGATAAATACAGAAAATGACTACTATTATTTTAAAGACAACAGTTCTTTTGGCGCTTTCAAATGTTTTTATGACTTTTGCCTGGTACGGCCACCTGAAGAACATGAACAACAAGGCCTGGTATTTTGCGGCGCTTGCAAGCTGGGGCATTGCGTTATTTGAGTACCTCATCCAGGTGCCTGCAAACAGGATCGGGGCTGCGGAACTGACCCTGCCCCAGCTCAAAATTCTGCAGGAAGTGATAACCCTTTCCGTCTTTGTGCCGTTTGTTGTCTTTTATATGGATCAGCCGATCAAGCTTGACTATCTCTACGCAGGCATCTGCCTTATGGGCGCTGTCTATTTCATATTCAGAGCATAGCCCTTACAGTTGTATTAAAACAATTCAGCATTCTGGAGTGATCTATGGACTCCAAATCTTCTGCCATAAGCTAACTATTTTTCCCCTTCACCCACCAGTCTGACTTGTCAGAAAACCACCAGAGGGATGAATCCGTCTCAAGAATAGTCTTTGCCAGGGTGCGGGCAATATCTGTTTTAAGCCTTTTGAGCGCAAACTCGAGCCACTCGTCAGCATATGTGTTGCCGAGGTCCTTGTATTCCTTAAGCGCAATAATCATCTCAAGCTGGTCTGCATCATAAGCCAGCATTGCCTCCGCGCTTTCGCCCAGCATAAACTCAAATATCAGGTCTCTTATCTCATCTCCGAAGGGGAGGGTGTCTGCAAGGTCGTTGACTGCTTTTTTTTCATCTGCCTTTACATATTTCTTATTTACATAATTAAGGTCGCCGGTTCGGGCCTCCGGAAGGTCATGAAACAGGCACATCCTGAGCAGTTTGTCAGTGTCCACATTGCCTGCAAGATAGCCCAGGGTGAAACCGATGCAGGTCGTCCTGAATATATGTTCGGCAACAGATTCAGCCCCTGAGCCGAGAAACTGAAAGCCGCTCCTTGGCGTGCGTTTGAGCATTCCGGCTTCAAAAAGGAAATTTGCTATGCGTTTCATTGGCGCTCCTCAGAAAGATGATTTTTATTGAGCCTGCAATATCGGCCAAAAGTCAAGGGCCGCAAACCCGCTGCTGCGAAAAATAACTGCCGTGGAACGACTTTCATCTTCACGTATTATTCTGGTATTATTTTCTTCGTGCTGCCGGAAAGAAATGCTGCAGCGCCAAGGAGGCAAGGATGTCAGACCTGAAGAAGATGTACAGAACTATTATGGATGACAATTTTCCTGATGAATTGACCATCAGGTTTGGAAACCAGACTCTTGCGTACAGAAAGAGGGCCTGGAAGATTTCCGATGAAAAGACCGGGGAACTGATCGAAAAAGGTCTTCGCTATGGTGAGAATCCTGATCAGCAGGCTGCGTTATATGAGCTGGTCAACGGCAACCTTGTCCTTGGGGGCTGTTCCTATATTGAGCCGGGCAACGGGCTTGTCAGCAGCATTAACGAGGCCGAGATGCTTCAGGCAGGAAAGCATCCGGGCAAGACAAATCTGACTGACCTCGACAATGCCCTTAATATACTGAAATTCCTCTCAGACAGACCCGCCGCCGCCATACTGAAGCATAATAATCCCTGTGGCGTGGCATATGGAGACACAGTGGCCCAGGCATACGACAAGGCCAATATGTCGGATAGAATAGCCGCTTTTGGCGGCTGTCTTGTTGTCAACAGGCCGATGGACAGGGAGACGGCTTCCATGGTAAGCGGCAATTACCTCGAGGTCGTAGCTGCGCCTGATTACGAAGAGGGTGCGATTGAACTTCTGGCAAAACGAAAAAACCTCAGGATCGTAAGGATAGAAAAGATCGGCCAGCTCGAAAGATACCGCACAAGCCGCTTTGTGGATTTCAAGTCACTGATCGACGGAGGGCTTATAGTCCAGCAGTCGCCTGTCAACAGAATAATGACGAAAGATGATTTCCTGCCTGCAAGGACGACCTATCAGGGTCGAGACTATGAGACCGAGCGGAGGCCGACCGCTCAGGAGTATGACGACATGTTGTTTGGCTGGAATGTTGAGCAGGGCATTACCTCCAACTCCGTGATCTTTGTGAAGGACGGTGTCACCATAGGCATAGGCACAGGAGAGCAGGACAGGGTCGGTGTCGCAGAAATAGCAGTATTCAAGGCATATACCAAGTTTGCCGATGCCCTCTGCTTCAGGACCTACGGCGTTCCGTACAAGACCTATGAGCTTGAGGTTTCACAAGGCAAGAGGGATATTGCGCCCCTGAGGGAGATAGATGAGGAGACAAGTCAGAATAAAGGCGGCCTGATCGGTTCTGTAATGGTATCGGATGCCTTTTTCCCTTTTCGTGACGGTCTGGATGCGGGAATCAAGCAGGGGGTAGCAGCGGTTGTCCAGCCCGGAGGCTCGGAACGTGACTACGAAGTCATAGGGGCCTGCAACGAGGCTGATCCGAAGGTTGCCATGGTCTTTACCGGCCAGAGGGCCTTCAGACATTAAGAGGTTTTTTAAGGTTATGCAGAAAAAGTTAAAAAAATATACACTTTTTTCCCGCGCAATGCTATAATGCCTTTCCCCATTGGCGGGCAATTTACTGAAGCAGCCTTCCGGCTGCCCATAAATAGCTTGACATAGATGATTATCTCTGGTAATATTTCAAGGTTTTCCCAGAGGAAAACGAATTGTTTACTTTATTTTTTTTGGAGGAAATGTGCCTACGATCGCACAATTAGTTCGACAAGGACGTAAGGGCCTAATCAAGAAGACGAAGAGTCCGGCGTTGAAATCATGCCCTCAGAAAAGAGGCGTATGCACCAGGGTATACACAACAACACCCAAGAAGCCGAACTCAGCATTGAGAAAGGTCGCAAGGGTAAGACTGACGAATGCCATGGAAGTGACGGCCTATATCCCAGGAGTTGGTCACAACCTACAGGAGCATTCGATCGTCATGCTCAGGGGCGGCAGGATCAAGGACCTTCCGGGTGTCAGATACCATATAATAAGGGGTACTCTTGACTCTCAGGGCGTCAATGACAGAAGACGCGGAAGATCCAAGTATGGAACCAAGAAGCCTAAATAAACGGAGCAGGTAAATGCCGAGAAGAAGAGTTGCAGAAAAAAGAGAGATGCTTCCAGACCCGAAATATAATAGTAAGGTCGTAAGCAAATTTGTCAGTATCATTATGGAGAGCGGCAGGAAATCAACAGCAGAGCATATCTGCTACGGCGCGTTCGATATCATCAAGGACAAGACAGGGAACGACCCGCTTAAGGTATTCAAGGCCGCACTCGAGAACGTTAAGCCGCTTCTTGAGGTGAAGCCCAGGAGGGTCGGCGGAGCAACCTATCAGGTGCCGGTCGAAATCAGGCCCCAGAGAAGAATGGCTCTCGCATTCAGGTGGCTTATCAAATATTCGAGGGGTCGCAGCGAAAAGACTATGCGGGAGAGGCTGGCGGGGGAGCTGCTCGACGCCTTTAACAATGCCGGTTCTTCCATCAAGAAAAAGGAAGATACCCACAAAATGGCAGATGCCAACAAGGCTTTTGCGCATTATAGATGGTAGAGAGCTTAAGGGAGAGATATTTTGTCACGCGGTCCGTTAGATACAACACGAAATATAGGCATCATGGCGCATATAGATGCCGGGAAGACTACAACCACCGAGAGGATACTTTATTATACCGGTGTGACCTATAAGATCGGCGAGGTCCATGAAGGTACTGCGGTCATGGACTGGATGGTTCAGGAGCAGGAAAGAGGCATCACGATTACATCTGCTGCAACAACCTGTACATGGCGCGACTACAGAATAAATATTATCGATACTCCCGGCCACGTTGATTTCACCATAGAAGTGGAACGCTCACTCAGGGTACTTGACGGGGCTGTGGCTGTATTTGACTCTGTTTCGGGTGTTGAGCCCCAGTCGGAGACTGTGTGGCGTCAGGCAGATAAATATAATGTTCCCAGAATTGCCTTTATGAATAAAATGGACAGGATGGGTGCAGATTTCTATATGTGTATTAACAGTATGGTGGACAGGCTCGGTGCAAACCCTGTGCCTATTCAGATACCGATCGGAGCGGAAGATCAGTTTAGGGGTCCTATTGACCTGATAAGTATGAAGGCTTTCTTCTATGATGATGAGGCGCTTGGCGCAAAATATGTCGAAGGCGAGATACCTGCCGAATTTCTTGAACAGGCCAAAGAGTATAGAGATAAGATGATCGAGGCTATTTCTGATGTTGATGAAAGGGTGATGGAAAAGTTTCTTAATGGCGAAGATGTGACTGATGATGAGATCCGTGCGGCCCTGAGAAAGGGTGCTATTGAGATGAAACTTACTCCGGTCATCTGCGGCACAGCCTTCAAGAACAAGGGGGTTCAGCTGCTGCTGGATGCCGTAGTGGATTACCTGCCGGCCCCCACCGATCTTCCGCCCATCACCGGCATCAACCCCTATACCAGCCACAAGGAAGAGCG
>JAGVHR010000069.1 GCA_020056455.1 Thermodesulfovibrionales bacterium | reverse complement strand
TGCGGATGTGGATGAGAAGGCTGCTGAGACAACCTCAACCGAAAACAGGCGTTTTGATGACTCGCTCAGAGGTTCTGTACAGTCCGGGGAGCTTCTTTCTGCAAACAGCGAACTGATCTCATCGGCATTCCAGCTTAATGCGCTTACGAGGGAACTGTTCCTTGCCGGCAACATAAGTGAGATTGATGCAGTCACTGCCGGGATCCGGCAGAAATTCGATTCGATTGACGCATTACAAAAAAGGATTATTGAACTCCTGTCTGCCATGAAGCGGTCTGAAGAGATAAGTCTGATGAAGGGCGCTGCTGGTTCGCTTAAGGAGATCAACAGCGCTGTGTTTGCAAAAGACGGTGTTGTCAGCATGCTCCGGGACGTTATCCGGGTCAAAGAGAAGGCCGTTGCCCTCAACGGAGATCTGAGGGAATTTATAGGCAGAGAGAGAGGCGAGGGGGAAAAAGGCGTCAGCAGCGCCCATGAAGAGCAGGGGAAAACCATCAGTACTGTTAACCGTGTTATGAATCTTTCAATTGTTGTCATTGGCATTATAAGCGTGTCCGCAGTGGTCCTCGTCTTTTCCTTTGGATTCTGGATATTCAGATCTGTCTCAAAACCGCTTTATGCGGTTGTCGGTGTTGCCGACAAAATCTCCCGTGGCGACCTGACCACTGAGCTTGCGGGCGGCAACGATGAGTTCGGTGAGCTTTCGGAAAATATGAATAATATGGTCCGTTCCTTCAGGGAGATTATCGGAAAGATCATTGTTTCAGCTGACAAGACCAGACAGGCGCTTGACAGGCTCACAGCAGAGGCTGAACAGTCGGCTGACGGCGCTAACAGGCAGGCGGACCAGGCACAGCAGATCGCTGTTGCTGCTGAAGAATTGAGCCAGACGATAAATGATGTTGCCCGGAATGCCTCCTCTGCTTCAGCTGCGTCAAATGCTGCAATAAGCACTGCAAACGAAGGCAAGAATTTATCTGATGGGGCGGTTGAAACAGTCGGGGGCGTCTATGTTTCAACAGAAGAACTCGCAGCCATGATCAAAAGCCTCAGCGGAAAGGTTGCTGAAATAGGCGATGTTGTCACTGTGATCAAGGAAATTGCGGACCAGACCAACCTTCTTGCCCTGAATGCTGCGATCGAGGCTGCTCATGCCGGAGATATGGGCAGGGGTTTTGCCGTTGTAGCTGACGAGGTGAGAAAGCTTGCTGAACGGACCATTGAGGCCACCGGGGAGATCGCTGAGAAGATCAGCGCTGTTCAGACAGAGTCAGAAAAGACCTCTATGTCCATGTCCGTGGCATCACATGAGGTCACCAGGGCCACGGAATATATAAGAAACATGGGTGAAGCCCTTAACCAGATTGTCAGCGCTGCCCATGATGCAAGCGACCAGACAGCCAGGATCGCTGTCTCGGTTGAGCAGCAATCATCCACATCCCGCGACGTTGCCATGAACAGCGAGAAGACCGCGCAGATAGCCTCAGCTCAGCGGGCCTCTGCCGAGACTGTCATGAAAGAAATAGCAGGTCTTGTTAATGCTGCCGAGGAACTGCGGAGCGCAACTCTTGGATTCAGGCTCTGATCAATAGATGCAGTCAGTAAATAAAACGCAATTATAATGCCAGTTGCTGCCAGTTTGATTTGAACCGTAAACTGTGATAACATGAAAAAAATCTAAAAAGGAGGTATATATGCAGATTAAGAGGCGAGATTTTCTGAAAGCAGGTGTGGCGACCGGAGCAGCGGTTGCGATGAGTGGTGGACTTACGCTCAACGCCTTTGCCAACGGCAAGGACCACAAGACAGGAAGTTCACATCTGGAGCCGGGCAAATGGGTGCCATCGACCTGTCAGGGATGCACTGCCTGGTGTCCTGCGGAGTTTTTTGTTCAGAATGGCCGGGTAGTCAAAGTGCGCGGCAACCAGCTCAGCAAGGCGAACAGCGGTTATGTCTGCCCCCGCGGCCACATTATGCTTCAGCAGGCCTATGATCCGGATCGGATCAAGGTTCCCATGAAACGCACCAATCCTGAAAAAGGTCGCGGCATTGATCCAAAGTTTGTCCCTATCACCTGGGACGAGGCCCTTGACACCATTGCAGACAAGATGCTGGAACTGCGCAAAGCCAAAGAACCTGAAAAGTTTATGTATATGCGCGGTCGTTATTCACCAACCTCCACCGACCTTTGCTATGGCACACTGCCCAAGATATTCGGTACTCCCAACTATTTTTCCCATAGCGCCATCTGCGCTGAAGCGGAGAAAATGGGGCCCGGCTACACCCAGGGCTTTTTCGGTTATCGCGACTATGATCTGGCCAAGACAACCTGCCTGGTAATCTGGGGCTGTGACCCGCTCAGTTCCAACCGTCAGGTGCCCAACGCCATAAATAAATTTGGCGATATTTTTGACAGGGGTTCTGTTATCGCTGTTGACCCGCGCCTCTCTGCGTCGGCTGCCAAGGCAAATGAGTGGCTCCCAATCAAACCTGGTGAGGATGGCGCCCTGGCTGCAGCCCTGGCTCATGTCATCATGACCGAAGGTTTGTGGAGCAAGGAGTTCGTCGGCGATTTCAAAGAGGGGAAAAACCTGTTCAAGACCGGCGCGACTGTTGACGAGGCTGCCTTTATTGAAAAACAGACCCACGGTGTGGTCAAGTGGTGGAATATAGAACTGAAGGACAAGACTCCGGACTGGGCCGCCAAAAAGACACTGATCCCCAAAGAGCAGATTATACGCGTTGCCCGTGCCATGGGCAAGGCGGGTTCAGCCACTTCTGTCTGGATGGGTCCTGGTGTTGCCATGACGCCCAGGGGAACCTATACCGCCATGGCGGTATATGCACTGAACGGCATTCTTGGCTCCATCGAGACCGAGGGTGGGGTTTTTCAGAGTTCAAGCGTTCCTGTGGAGAAATTCCCGGAGATCAAGGATATCTTCATAGACGAACTGGCAAAGAAATCAGGCAAGGGGAAAAAGATCGATGGCCGTGGCGCAAAGGACATGCCTGCCATGATGAGCGCCAAGCCCGGCAGCGGTGTGGTCACAAACAACGTGGCCAACGGTATGCTGAAGGACCCGGATGCTATCAAGGTCTTCCTCAGTTCCTGGAGCAATTTCAACTTCTCCTGCACAGGAGCCCAGCGCTGGGACAAGGCCATGGCCAAGGTCCCCTTCTTTGTCCATATGGTCACCAATGCGTCGGAGATGACACAATTTGCCGACATTGTCCTTCCGTCCACCTTTGCTCCGACAGAGAAACTTTCTATCATTACAAATATGGCCAACCTGCACGGCCATATGTCGATACAGCAGTCTGTATCAAAGACAATCTGGGACGTGAAGTCAGAGGAGACTGATGTCATGTGGCTGCTGGCAGAGAAACTGAAGGCCAAGGGTTTTGCCAATCTGCATGATTACTACGCTTCCTTTGAGGACCCTGAAACCAAAAAGAAGCCGACCAACGCTGCCGAGTTTTCTGAGATCGCAGTCAAGATTACCAGCCAGAAAGTCTGGAACGGCAAGGAGAAGATGAAGGGCGATCAGATTGCAGGATGGGAGGACTTCAAGAAGAAGGGCATATACAATTCAGAGACCTATAAATACAAGAAGAACTGGGGCAAGGATAATGCCGAAACCAAGAAGTTTGAAGGAAAGTTCAAGACAGAAACCACAAAATTTGAATTCTACAGCGAGACCATGAAGAAGGCCCTTGGTGAACATGCCGGTAAGCATAACACTACAGTGGACGATATCCTGCAGGTCAGCGGCTACGAAGCCAGGGGCGAATTGGCTTTTGTACCGCACTACGAGGCCCCAAAGCGTCATGGCAGCGACAAGGAATACCCGTTTACCTTCATTGACTACAAATCGAGGCTCAATCGTGAGGGCAGGAGTCAGAACACGACCTGGTATCAGGAATTCAAGAAGGTTGATGTGGGAGACAAGAGTTGGGACGACGTGGCAAAGATCAACCCGATAGATGCCAAAAAGCTTGGGATCAAAAATGGAGATACTGTCCGCTTAACCTCAACTACAGGCGCCATCATCACCAAGGCGTTGCTGTGGGAAGGTGTTCGTCCTGGTACTGTAGCAAAGTGCTATGGACAGGGCCACTGGGCCTATGGACGTGTGGCAGCCAAAAATTATGCCAAGGCAGAGCCGCGTGGCGGCAATAATAATGAACTGCTCGTTGATGACTACGACCGCTTAAGCGGTGCTACAGCGCGCAACGGCGGATTCACCGGCGTGAAGATCGAAAAGATATAGGAAAGGAGGAAACGATAAATGCCTAAATATGGAATGGTAATAGATCTGCAAAAATGTGTAGGTTGCGGCGCATGCGCGTTGGCCTGCAAGACAGAAAACAACACTCAGGACAGGACCAAAGGTCAGACTTTCAACTGGGCTGACTTCATAATGAAAGAAGAAGGCAAATTCCCTGATATGAAATTTACGCCGAGGCCGGTGCTTTGCAATCACTGTACGGATGCGCCATGTGTGAAGGCGTGCCCTGTAACGCCCAAGGCAATGCACAAGCACGAAAACGGCATGACGATCCACAATCAGGAAAGGTGTATTGGCTGCCGCAGGTGCCAGCAGGCATGTCCTTACAGTTCTGAGGATGTGGATAAGGCTAAAACGGCTTACAGCGTAATAAGCTTTAACGATTTCGAGGATGTGGTCCATCCTTTTTACAATGATAAGAAGGAACTCATCCCCAATTGCACTGCATCAGGAGCTGAGATCTCTCAAAAAACAGGGGCTATCCCACCCCATAGGACTCTCTATGAACACTCAGACTATGTGAGTGTAAGAGAAAAGGGCAAGGTCGAAAAATGCATATTCTGCGAGCACAGGGTGCTTAAGGGAGAACTGCCTAACTGTGTTGTGGCTTGTCCTTCAAGCGCAAGGGTTTTCGGAGATCAGAATGACCCAAACAGTGCGATAAGTCAGTTGCTGAAAAAGCATAAGGCTGTTCAGCTTAAGAACAACAAGGGCGATTTTTTGAAGGCCGGCGAAAAGGGTACACAGCCCAATGTGTTTTATATCAGGAGCTTTTCAGCAAGAAAGTAAGCGGCTGTTACAGTGCTGTTGTTTCAGAAATAGATGGGACTATAGTAATATAGTCCCATCTATTTTTTTGCGAGAGGTCAATGGGATTATGGAGCCTGACAAATTTGAATCGCTGTTAAACGAATCTGTAAGAATCCACGGGCATCTCTGCCCGGGACAGGTGCTGGGAGTAAAGATGTCCATGCTGGGTCTGCAGAGGGCAGGGATAGAAGACCCTAAAGGCAGTGACAGAAAGAGCATCATTGTTTTTGTTGAGATGGACCGGTGCGCTACAGATGCGGTCCAGTCAGTGACCGGGTGCAGCCTGGGCCATCGCACCATGAAGTTTATGGACTATGGCAAGATGGCGGCAACGTATATCAACCTGAAAACAGGCAGGGCTGTCAGGGTCATAGCCAGAGAAGATGCAAGGGACAAGGCAAAGGACATGTTCCCGGACATTGAAAACAAGTATCAGGCCCAGCTTGAGGCATATAAGATTATGTCTGATGAAGAGCTGTTTGATATCATGGACGTCAAGGTAATGATAAAGCCGGAGGACATGCCCGGCAGGCCGTTAAAGAGGGTGCAGTGTGAGCTCTGCGGTGAATTTGTCCAGGACATGAGGGATGTTGAAAGGGAAGGCAGGTCACTGTGCAGACCCTGTGCAGGAGAGGGCTATTATTTAAAATAAACCTTGCGGCTGCATTAAAACAAATCGGACTCTTGCCAGAGGCTTCTTGGTTATGAATAAGTGGATTGTGGCCTTGACTGTGATGCTGCCTACGCTCATTGAAATCGTAGACACATCTGTAGTCAATGTCGCGCTTGACCATATCAGGGGGAGTCTTTCCGCAGGCATAGATGAGTCCACATGGACCATAACCTCGTATCTTGTTTCAAACGCAATTATCATTCCCATGACCGGCTGGCTGAGCAGGTTTTTCGGCAGAAAAAGATATCTGATCTTCTCGATCTCGCTCTTTACCCTCAGTT
>JAGVHR010000157.1 GCA_020056455.1 Thermodesulfovibrionales bacterium | reverse complement strand
GCCCATGGATCAGAGGACGCTCTGGCCGAGCTGGCCTGTGCAAAAATTGCCGGCCGTCCCAACCCCAGGATTCTGATCGGCGGTCTGGGCATGGGCTACACCGTAGCTGCAGCGCTTAAAAAGACAGACCCGGAGGCCCGTGTTGTGGTGGCCGAGCTGGTGCCTGAGGTAGTGGAATGGAACAGGGGCCCCCTTGCTCATTTGGCCGGCCATCCGCTTAAAGACGCACGAGTCAATGTCCGCGTGATAGACGTTGCCCGTATTCTGCAGGCAAAGCCGCAGGCGTATGATGCAATCTTGCTGGACGTGGATAACGGCCCCAGTGGCCTCACCCGCAAAGGCAATGACTGGCTATATAGTCCGGAAGGACTGGGTGCGGCCTTCGCAGCGCTGAGGCCTGCGGGTGTTTTGGCAATATGGTCGGCCAGTCACGATCAGGCCTTTTCCAGGCGCTTGCGAGCGGCCGGCTTTGAGGTGACCGAAGTCCGTGCCCGGGCGCGCGGTCCCCGAGGCGGCGGCCACCACGCGCTCTGGATAGCAGTGCACAAATTCTGAACCTGAGTACGTCCGGATATTGCACGGCAATATTGTCAGTCCGGCAACACACGGCTAAACATGCCTGAATGGGCTTACTATGTTAGGGGTTTTCGTTAGCATGATATACTTAAAAATACATTAAAAAATTTCAAAGGGGGTTTGTCATGGCTTACAGAAAATATTTCCTATTCGCGTCTGCATTTCTTCTTTCCTTCCTTATGAGCGCTATTTTAATTTCAAAAGGTGAAGCCGGGCTGTTCGGTTTGGGTGGGCATTCCAGGCCTGAGAGGACGGTGGCATCGTATGAGGATGCCGGAAGACGCTGGGGAAAGACCCTTTTGGATGAGCGAATAACACCCACAGGTCCACTTAACGATGACTTTGTAAATGTGCTGAAAGACCCTGAGGATATCGATTTTTTCAATGTCCATTCTGATCTTAAAGAGGCCTTTAAGAAGGGATTCAGGATGGGGTTTGAGGACAGGATTGCTGACCTCGTGCTCGGCCCTCATCTTACAGCGGCAGCCGGCAGGATAGGAAACGAGACATCGGGAAGATTCGTAAAGGTCATCAACGATTTTGAGCAGGGGTGGGCGGACACGATAAGAAATGCCATCAATGTCTTCATTGTCCTTATTTCCGAGGGCTCCCAGGCCGACAGGGAGGTATTCATTAAAAATTTCTCTGATGTCTACAGCGCCAAATGGCAGAGCACTCAGGAGATTCTCAAGGGTCGCAATGTCATGGCTCAGATGTCTGAGGGAGGCACCATGCTTTTCCTTGATTACAGCAAAGGCAAAACCCTCGGCGCCCTGGACATACCCGGTCCCGATTCGCTCAAAACCGAGATTTACCATCAGACCTTCAAAGTGATGGGAGACGAATGGGGCAGAAGGTTCAGCTCCAACCTGATCAAAAGATCCGAGCTGATAGACCTGCTTCGCCGCTGCAAGACTTCTCTTCAGGAGGTCCCTGCCGGTCGCCCTCTGCAGGAAAATCTGCAAAGCAACCTCGGCATAATCTATGATGCGTTTATTAACGGCTATGGCACGGATGCGGACAATGTCTTTGCTGCGCTCGTCAGGGAGGCAGGATATTCGGAAAAGCCTGTTGCCAGGCCTTTGTATGAACCCTTAAAAAATGAGCAGGGAAAGTCCCAACCTGGAAAGAAGGGTAAGAAAAGATAATATATTCCAGCCTCTCCCTTGCCCCCCCTCAATGGGTAGGGCAAGGGAGGGATATTGGAACTTACTGATTGCAATAGATTCCTCCCCTGGTCCTGAATGATAAAAAATGTGAATCCCCGTACTATTGCGCGAGCCTCAAGCGAAAAGGCTTTTAGCAAAACCTGTCAAAAAATAAACTTTTTGTGTAAAATTCACCTATGAAACGATATAGCGATGTAATTGATTTCCACGGTCATTCGTGTCCTGGCCTTGCCCTGGGCTACAGGGTTGCTCAGTTGGCGCTCAAAGAGTTCAAATGTCGCTCGGAAGATGAGGAGCTTGTTGCGATTGTTGAGAATAATTCCTGCGCAGCGGATGCAGTGCAGGTGATGACAGGCTGTACTTTTGGCAAGGGAAACCTTATCTTCAGGGACTACGGCAAGCAGGTCTATACCTTCATCAAAAGGCCGTCCGGCAAGAGTATCAGAATATCAGTCATATGGGAAAAGCCTGCTGAGACAAAGGAGGAAATAAAGTCGTGGGAGGCTTATTCAAAGGGCGACAGGTCAAAAAAAATTACGGAGCTGGTGCATTCAAGGAAGGCCGCAAAAACGCGGCATATACTTGAGGCCGGAGATGATGAACTCTTTGCTGTAACAAAGGGGAAAAGCCCTCTGCCTTCTCAGGCGGAGATTTATCAGAGTCTCAGATGTGCGGTTTGTAATGAGAAGGTGGCAGAGCCTAAGGCAGCGCTCAGGGACGGAAAGATGCTATGTATACCGTGTATTGAAAAGAAAGGCAGAAAAAGATGAAGGAGATCATACGCAAGGCAGAAGTGCTGATCGATGCCCTGCCTTTCATCAGGAACTTCTGCGGCAAGACACTGGTCATCAAGTACGGCGGCGCTGCCCAGACAAAAGATGAACTGAAAGAGTCATTTTCCCAGGACATAGCCATGCTTAATTTTATCGGTATCAGGACTGTTATCGTGCACGGCGGCGGGCCAAAAATATCAGCCATAATGGAGAAGATGGGCAAAAAACCGGAATTCGTTCATGGCCAGCGTGTTACTGATCAGGAGACCATGGATATAGTTGAGATGGTGCTTGGAGGCCTTGTAAATAAGGAGATCGTTTCGCTTATAAACAGGCAGGGGGGCAGGGCTGTCGGCCTGAGCGGCAAAGACGGAGAACTGATCAAGGCGAGGAAGAAGATCATTAAAAAAGTTACTCCGGAGACCGGCGTGAGCGAGATCGTTGACCTCGGCCTTGTGGGTGAAGTTATCGCCATTAATCCCTCTGTCCTGGACGGACTCGAGAAAAGCGGTTTTATCCCGGTCATAGCGCCTGTCGGAGTAGGGCCACAGGGTGAGACGCTGAACATTAATGCCGACTATGTCGCAGCTGCTGTTGCATCTGCGCTGAAGGCTGAAAAACTCATCCTGCTGACTGATGTCCCAGGGCTTCTCGACAAAAATGGAAAGGTCATATCCACGCTCAGGAAAAAACAGATTGCAGGGCTTATAAAGGACGGCACCATAACCGGCGGTATGCTCCCCAAGGTTCAGGCCTGCACTTCAGCGCTTGATCAGGGCGTCGGAAAGACCCACATTGTCGACGGCAGGGTCTCTCACTGTCTTCTGCTTGAGATCTTCACAAAAGAGGGGATCGGCACCGAGATCCTGAATGCCTGACTGCGATGTGGACAGATAAAAATCTCCCTGCCTTTGTCAGGCTATCGCAGGCAAACGAATGACTGAAGTCCTCTTGTTCATTTCCGTCATCGGGATCATTGCAATCGCCGGTATGGGCCTGCTGTTATTGAAGCGGGACGCGACTCCGCAGTTGGAGCAGGCAAGGGCGAAGATCGAAGGTATTGAAAGCAATCAGGAGAGGCTTGAGAGGACAGTCAAGGACGAAATAGGCAGGAGCCGGGAAGAATCAGGCAATGCCTCACGCAATCTGAGGGAAGAGATGATGAATACCCTGAAGGGTTTTAATGATTCGCTCCTGAACCAGATGCAGAAGGTATCAAGCCTTCAGGCAGAGCAATTAGGCATCTTCTCACAGCAGCTTAATACGCTGATGCAGACAAACGAGCAGAGAATCGAGAAGATGCGGGAGACCGTAGAGCAGCGGCTGACATCCCTGCAGGAGGACAATGCCAGGAAGCTTGAGAAGATGCGGGAAACCGTAGATGAGAAACTGCACGCAACACTTGAGAAGAGGCTGGGCGAATCCTTTAAACTTGTAAGCGAACGGCTCGAACTGGTGCATAAGGGGCTCGGCGAGATGCAGAATCTTGCCGCTGGTGTCGGTGATCTCAAAAAAGTCCTGTCCAACGTGAAGACCAGGGGGATACTCGGAGAGTTCCAGCTCGGCAGCATCCTTGAACAGATCCTTGCGCCGGAGCAGTATGCAAAGAACGTCATAACAAAGAAGGGCAGCAGGGAATATGTCGAGTTCGCTGTCAGACTGCCAGGCAGGGAAGAGTCCGGAGATGTTGTTTATCTTCCCATAGATTCGAAATTCCCGAATGAAAACTATCAGGTCCTTCTTGAGGCCTATGACCATGGTGACCATGCGGTCATTGAAGAATCCGTCAAGCAGCTCGATGCAACCATAAAGAAATGCGCAAAGGACATCAGGGACAAATATATTGATCCTCCTGCAACCACTGACTTCGGCATCATGTTCCTTCCCTTCGAGGGGCTTTATGCTGAGGTGGTGAAGAGGACAGGCTTGTTCGAAGCGCTTCAGAGAGACTTCAAGGTCATTATCACAGGCCCAACGACGCTTGCCGCAATACTGAACAGCCTTCAGATGGGCTTCAGGACGCTTGCGATAGAAAAGCGGTCGAGCGAGGTCTGGACACTTCTTAGCGCTGTAAAGACAGAGTTCGGCAAATTCGGCGATATCCTCGAAAAGACACAGAAAAAACTTCAGGAGGCGAGCAACACCATCGAGGACGCGACAAAGAAGTCGCGCACAATCGAAAAAAGGCTCAAGGGTGTTCAGGCCCTTCCTGTTGCCGCCGCTCCCGGCCTTCCCGGGGCGGCTGAAGAACTCTGATACCTTTCGGCGCCATGGCCAGGAAGAAATCTTTGCTTGGAAAGATCAAGCTCCTTTCTTTTATTGCTGTTATTCTTTTCCTGGGATACCATCTCATTTTTCCGTCTGTCTCAAGGCTGAAGAAGGTAAATCCCAAAAAGACCGCTTTTATGGAATACCGCCAACAGGAGTGGGCCGGGCAAGGAAAGAAGCATAAGATACAGCAGATATGGGTCCCCTATGGCTCAATATCTCCATATCTTGTCAAGGCGGTGCTGATAGGTGAGGACGACAAATTCTGGAGGCATGAAGGGTTTGATTACGAGGCCATGCAAAAGGCGATGGAAAAGGACATCAGGGAAAAGAAATTCAAGCTCGGCGGCAGTACGATCAGTCAGCAGCTTGCAAAAAATCTGTATCTGTCTCCGTCAAAAAACCCTTTAAGGAAGATACGGGAGGCTATTATTACCTGGCGGATGGAGAAGGCAATCTCCAAAAAGCGTATCCTGGAGCTCTACCTTAATGTGGCTGAATGGGGTGACAGGGGGACCTTTGGCATTGAAGCTGCTGCACGCCGGTACTATGGAAAATCAGCCTCTGCCCTTGGCCCTGAGGAGGCTGCGCGGCTTGCAGCAGTCCTGCCGAACCCGCGAAAGTTCAACCCTCTGGGGTCCTCGCGATATGTAGTCAACCGCTCCCGGCTGATTTACAATATCATGGTCAGAAGAGGTATTGTTGTGCCGGAATATGAGGAGGTCGTCACAGGACTGCCCGAAAACAATGATGAGAAAGAAAGTTCTCCGGTCCTGCCCTTGAACACTCCCATTGAAGAGACAGCGCCTGCTTCACACAATTGACAACCTTTCTCAGATTTTTTGAATGTAAGAGTGTGATAAAATAAGCCCAGCCTAAAAAGCTACGTATTTCAAGGTGATAGCTTGAGCTCGAAGGGTGAAGGTAAGCCACATTCAATCAGCTGAAGAAGTTCAGCGATACCTCATCTTCTAATTCGAGAGACAAGATATCGAACTGATGTCAAGAATAAAATATCGGATTGTCGGCAAGGTTGTTAAGAGGGGGAAAAAGTTCTTATTGTGATGCAAAAGACCACAAATATATTTAATCTCCATTCAGATATTCTCTCAGATTATAAACAATTCGTTAGCAGCTTTATTAATATCGGCGATGAACAGATCAGGCAAGTTGTAGAAAAAGAGATGCAGGCCGGGAAGTTCTGGCCTGAGCCTCTCATTCAGTTTAATCCTTCCTTTGAAATTCTTGGTCCTGTTGCTGATTTCTGTGGCACAGGCAAGCGCCTTCATCCGGATATAGTCCACATCCTGAAGGGATACAACTTATTTAAGCATCAAGTAGAAGCAATTAGTCTCGGTATTCAATCCCGTGATTTTGTTGTGACCTCCGGTACTGGCTCGGGGAAATCGCTTGCCTATCTTGGAACCATTTTTGACTTTCTACTGAAAAGTGAAAAAACGAAGGGCATTAAAGCGGTCATTGTTTATCCCATGAATGCTCTCATTAATTCTCAGAGTGATGCACTCAAGGCTTATAGCAAAACCTTTGAATCATCAACAGGACGAGAGTTTCCTATTACCTTTGCCCAATATACCGGCCAGGAGGATGAAGCTGAAAGGACCCGAGTTCGGGAGGAATTACCAGACATCATCCTAACCAACTACATGATGCTGGAGTTGCTGCTGACCCGTCCACAGGAAGCCTCTATAAGGGATTCCATCTTTGATAATCTAAGATTCCTTGTCTTTGATGAACTCCACACCTATCGTGGAAGACAGGGTGCTGATGTAGCCATGCTGATTCGGAGGATAAAGGCCCAGGCTACCAACAAGGTGGTCTGTATTGGTACGTCAGCCACCATGGTTTCCGGGGGGACCATACCAGAACAGGCGGCACAAGTTGCTAAAGTAGCAACAGGCATATTTGGAACAAAGTTCAGCAGGGACCAGATCGTTATGGAGTCCCTGATACAATGTTTTCTAACCGGCACGCCACTTCCTACAAGAGAAGCCCTAAGTGATGCCCTAAACCGTGGAATAAACATTTCTGGCAGCGAAGATGATCTCAAAAAATATGTTTTATCCATTTGGCTTGAAAACCGCATTGCCATTGAAAATAAGGAGGGGATTCTCATACGAAGAGCCCCTATGTCCTTTGGGGATATAGTCAGATTGCTTTCTAAAGATTCCGGGATTGATGAATCAATTTGCGGGAAACAGATGCTCTCGTTTTTGCTATGGCTTGCAAATGTAAACGCGGCCAAGCTGAATCAGAAATATTCCTATCTTCCTTACAGGCTTCATCAGTTCATAAGCCAGACTGGTACCGTATATCTTTCTCTTGGTTATCGTGATGACAACATAATTACACTTGACCCTGGCCCGAGCAAAGGTGAAGATCGGACTCCGCTTTTCCCTGCCGTATTCAGTCGTCTTTCCGGGCACCCTTTCATATGTGTAACCAAAGATGATGACAAGCTGCTGCTTAAACCAAGAGAGTTTCAGGATTCAACTGAAGAGCAGGAAAGTGTCAATGACGGCTATATCATTATGGGCGAAGGCATTTGGAATCCCGAAGAAGACATTGCCATGCTGCCCGACGCATGGGGAAAAATAGATAAAAAGGGGGATTTCAAGCCTGCAAAGGACTATGAAGTGCGACTCCCCCGCCAGATCTATTTTGATAAGAAGGGTAACTTTTCGCTGAAACCTCAATATGAATATTCAGGCTGGTTTATGCCGGCTCCTCTGCTTTTTGACCCCACTGCAGGAGCATTCTTTGCCGGCAAGACCAGCGAAGGAACAAAGCTGACAAGACTCGGTAGCGAGGGCCGAAGCACTTCAACTACTGTTATTACCTTTGCCATTCTCAAACGTTTATCACAACACGGTTTCAGTGAATCAGAGCAGAAACTCCTGAGTTTTACAGATAATCGGCAGGATGCGGCTTTGCAGGCCGGCCACTTCAATGACTACATCAGAGTAATCAGGCTGAGAGCGGCAACGTGCAAGGCAGTCCAGAAGCAAGGAGAAATAGACCATGCAAGTCTGGATAATGCAATTTTCAGTGTTCTTAATCTTGAACAGAAAGATTATGCGCAGAACTCATCTGAATTTCCCGCAGTCATTCGTGACAATGAAACGGCCCTGAAGTATTATCTGACCTATCGTGCACTTTACGACCTCAGGCATGCATGGCGTGTCATATTGCCGAACCTTGAACAATGCGCGCTGCTTAAGATCGGATACAAAAATGTTGAAGAGAACTGCTCTGTGGATAAACCGTGGGAATCCCTGCCTTTCATCTATGGCCTAAAGAAGGAAGAAAGGGCTGATCTTATCCATCAGATACTCGATTACTTCAGAAAAAGTTATGCTCTGCACAGTAATGAATATCTGACGCAGCGGGCCATTGAAGAGAAGTCTAAGATAATTCGTGAGAGGTTGCGGGAGCCCTGGACGCTCGAAAACAAAGATGACATAAAAGAGCCATATTATATGAGGCTTGAAACCTTGCCGCCCAGCAGAAATCGTATATACACACAGAGCATTGGCCCAAGATCCCCACTCGGACGCTACCTAAAGGATATTGCAAGAATAAATGATCAGAGGATGGGGGATGGGGAGTATATAGAGTTTATGAAAGTCCTGCTGGCGCTTCTTGAAAATGCCGGTTGGCTGAAAAGCACACCATGGCCTATGGGAAAAGGTGCTGAGACCAGGCTTTACCAGCTCAAGATAGATCAGATAATATGGCAAAGGGGAGATGGAAAAACAATCCTTCCGGATAAGATACGGACTCGCATATATAAAGAGATTAAGCTTATTCCAAATAAATTCTTTCAGGATATGTACCAGATCGACTTCGGAAGTATGAAGCAGCTCATTGGGATGGAACATACCGGGCAGCTTAATACTGACATGCGCCAGGAACGGGAGGATAAGTTCAAAAAGGGTGAGTGTAGCGCCTTGTTCTGTTCTCCTACCATGGAACTCGGTGTTGATATCAGCACCCTGAATGTCGTGCATATGCGGAATGTCCCGCCTAATCCGGCGAACTATGCCCAGAGGAGCGGGCGTGCCGGCAGAAGCGGTCAGGCAGCCTTGGTATTTGTAAATTGCTCCAATTATTCGCCTCATGACCGTCATTATTTCCGCGTGAAACAAGCGATGGTCTCCGGTGCTGTCGCTCCGCCTAAATTCGACCTTTTCAATAAGGAGCTATGGGAATCTCACCTTCATTCTCTCTATATTGCGAAGAGCGGGCTGAATGAGCTGAATCAGAGCGTTTCTGATATCATCGATAAATCCAATACTGACCGGTTGGAACTCAAAAACGATGTTGTAGAAAAATTGAATATTGCTCCGCGACAGAGGGGAGAGATAAAGGTTGTATTTGCGCGGCTTATTGATGACATGAAAAACATTGTCGGCGCCATTCCTTCATGGCTCACTCAGGAGTGGATAGATATTGTCCTTAGTAATGCGCCTAAGAGTTTTGATAAGGCTTTTGATCGCTGGAGAAAGCTCTACCGTTCAGCTATGGCCCAGCTTATAGATGCCCAGAATATTATCCGGGACGGCAGGTATAAGGAAGGCTCCCCCGAGCTGATGGACGCGCGTCGGCGTGAACGGCAGGCCGAAAAACAGCTATTTTTGCTGAGGAATGAACAGACTAAGGGAAAGAGTGTTTCCATTTCTGAATTTTATCCTTATCGCTATCTTGCCTCCGAGGGTTTTCTTCCGGGATACAATTTCACCAGGTTGCCGATCCGCACGTTTATCCCCATAGGTGATTCGGGAGAGTATATTTCCCGCTCGCGGTTTATAGCACTGAGAGAATTTGGGCCAAGAAACAGGATATATCATAATGGCACTCGATACAGGGTTGATCAGATCCTGATGCAGGAGGCTGACAAGAGTTTCAATAAGGCAAAAATCAGCAAGAATGCAGGCTATATACTCATGGATAATGAATATGACTTTGAGGTCTGTCCCTTCACAGGCGTGTCCCTGAGCGATGCAAGCAACAGAGAAATTTTTACTGACCTATTGGAGATGGGTGAGACCAAATGCAGCGAAGAGATAAGGATTACTTGTGAGGAAGAAGAAAGGCTCAGGCAGGGATATGATATTCGCACCTTTTTCTCAGTCCCCGGAGGTCCCAATACTGTTAAGACAGCGCTGATAAAGAATGACGCAGAGGAGTTCCTGAATGTCCGTTTTATCCCAACAGCAAAACTGGTACAGATAAACAAAAAATGGCGGACTTCCAAGGAAGACGGATTCTTGATGGGACTGCAGTCCGGCAGATGGAAGAGCAAGGTTACAGAAGATGCAAAGGAAGAAAACCGTACGGTGAAGCTTTTTACATGGGATACTGCAGATGCCCTCTATATAGAGCCGATCAAGGCCCTTGCCCTTGAGCCTGAAGGTGTCATTACCCTTCAATATGCAATAAAACGAGCAATAGAAAATGTCTTTCAGGTGGAAAGCAGTGAAATTGGAGCAGTACTCATGGGGGATGAGAAGCAGCAGAATATAATGCTTTATGAAGCCTCAGAAGGCAGCCTTGGGGTTCTCTCTCAGTTCATAGAGGATGCAGGGATATTCAGGCAGATTATAGAAGAGGCCACCAGAATCTGCCGATTTGACGATGAATCTTATACTGACCCTGCATCATACGATGATCTTCTGAGTTACTATAACCAGCCCTACCATGACAAGATAGACCGATTCGCCATTAAAGACGCCCTCGAAAAGCTCCGTGTCTGCAATGTTGAAATTATCGGCAACAGGGCAAAAGGGAGCTATGACGAACACTACCAGTCCCTTAAAAGACAGTGCGATCCCAACTCCTCTACTGAGCATAAGTTCGTAGACTTCCTGTATCAGCGGGGGGTGATGCTTCCGGATTCAGCCCAAAAGCGGGTAGAGGGGATATTCGTTCAGCCTGATTTCTTCTACGAGCCGAATATATGGGTCTTTTGTGATGGCACCCCGCACGACGAGCCTGATGTTAAGGCAAATGACAAGGTTGTTCGGGATGCTATACGAAACAGGGGAGACCAGCTTATTGTCTACTACTATAAAGACGACCTTGATGCCCTTGTGGCCCGCAGGCCTGATGTATTTAAGAAGGTGAAATAGGGTTGGAAACAAAATATAGACCTGGGGCATTGGTTCGTGTCAGAGACAGAGATTGGGTTGTTCAGCCATCCCCTGATCCAGAACTTGTGCTTCTCAAACCACTGGGCGGTTCTGAAGACGAAATAACGGGCATATTTCTTCCGCTAAGGTTTCCGGAGGACAGGATAGAATCTACCAACTTCCCTGTCCCTTCCACTGAAGACCTCTCGGATATCTCCTCTGCCCGTCTCCTTTATAATGCCACAAGGCTGTCATTCCGGAGCGGTGCAGGGCCTTTCAGGTCTCTCGCAAAACTTTCATTCAGACCCCGTTCTTATCAGATGGTGCCGCTCATCATGGCATTGCGGCAGGAAAAGCCATATCGCCTCTTCATTGCCGATGATGTCGGCGTCGGAAAGACAGTCGAGGCACTTGTTATTCTGAAGGAACTCCTCGAACGCAAGGAGATTAAAAGGTTTGCTATAGTGGTCCTTCCCCATCTCTGTGAACAGTGGCAGGAGGAGCTTAAAGATAAATTCGGCATAGATGCCGTAATTATCCGTTCCAACACGCAGGCTCGCCTTGACCGGGAGATCCAGGGGGATACCAGCGTCTATTCATACTATCCCTATCAGATCATCTCGATAGACTACATTAAGTCTGACCAGCGCAGGGCAGTCTTTGTGGAGCAATGTCCTGAACTTGTTATCGTTGATGAGGCCCATACCTGCTCTGAGCCAACCGGGTCTCAATACAGCAATCAGCAATTGCGATATGCATTAATTAGGGATATCTCGGCCAAGAAAGATCAGCATATAATCCTGTTGACTGCAACCCCGCATAGCGGAAAGCCGGAACAGTTCCGATCCCTGATTTCACTCATTAATACTGATTATTTCAATCTTGATCTCCCCACTGCTTCCCCTGATAAGCGGAAGGAGTTTGCCCAATATTATGTCCAGCGGCGGCGGGCTGATGTTGAAAAGTGGCTTGGGGAGGATACGCCATTCCCAAAGCGTGACTCCGGAGAGATCGCGTATGAGGTAGCCTCCAAATACCACTCCTTTTATATTGATGTAGTGGACTTTGCCCTTGGCCTTACCCAAAAGCATGATGAACATAAGGGCAAGATGAGGATGCGCTACTGGTCAGCGCTCGCTCTTTTACGCGGGATCATGTCATCTCCTGCTGCAGGACTCGAAATGCTCAAGAACCGCGCCAGCAAGGCTGAAGAGAGCTACGAAACGGTTGAGCTCGAAAGCAATCCCCTCATAGATGAAGACTTTGACATTGAAAAAGACTATCCCTCCACCAGGGTTATAGATAAAACAGACTGGACTGATAGCGAACTGAGAAAGATTCGGGACTTTGCCGAGAGGCTTGAGGAATTGAAAGGGCTGCAGCATGACGCCAAGGTCATTGATCTTGTTTCGGTTATTGAGGGATGGCTCAGAAAGGGGTTCCATCCGGTGATCTTCTGCCGGTATATCGCAACCGCGCAATATATCGGTGCACTTCTGAAACAGGAACTTTTAAAGCGCTTTGGAGGCATAGACATCCAGGTTGTTACCAGCGAGGACCCTGATGAAGTCCGCAAGGAACGCATAGACGGCATGAGGATGGATTCGCTTCGTGTGCTGGTTGCTACTGACTGCCTGTCCGAGGGCATTAACCTTCAGGACAAATTTACGGCAGTTCTGCATTATGACCTCCCCTGGAACCCCAACCGCCTTGAACAGCGGGAAGGCAGGATAGACAGATTCGGCCAGACCGAGCCGGTTGTGAAGACCTATCTTTATTACGGCAAGAACAATCCCATAGACGGCGTTGTCTTAAAAGTCCTTTTAAGAAAGGTTCAGGAGATCCGCAAGGCAACGGGCATTTCTGTCCCCTTCCCTGAAGACAGCAAGTCCCTGATGGATTCTGTCATGCAGGCGGTTTTGTTCTCCAGAGAAAGTAAAATTGAAAGCCTTCAGCAGAGCCTTGATTTCGGTGAAATAGATATAGTCATAAAGGCTGAGCTTGAGGTCAGCCATGCGATAAAAAAGGCTGCTGACCGTGAGACCGCCTCTCGCTCCATCTTTGCCCAGCACTCGATTAAGGCTGAGGAGATAGAGAGCGACCTGAAAGAATCGGATGAGGCCATTGGCAATCCCAAAACGGTAGAGTCCTTTGTGGTGGATGCGCTTAACAATATCCTCGGCGTACAGATTACAAAAGATAAAAAGGGGTTTCTCCTCTTTACCCAGAACCTTCCCGAATCTCTGAAATCAGCCCTCCCGACCTCCAACAGATTAAAGGTGACCTTTCACTCTCCTGCACCTGAGGGGTATATGTATCTCGGTCGTAACCATGCTTTTGTTGAACAGCTCTGTCAGCAGCTTATTGCCCATGCAATGAAGCAGAGCAAAGGCAAGGGGCCAGGCAGGTCAGCGGTTATAAGATGCAGAGAGGTTGCTGTCAAAACTACGCTTCTGCTCTTCAGGGTCAGGAATGTTATTCAGGAAAAATCAGGGGCAAGCCAGCTTGTGGCTGAAGAGATGTTTGTCTGGGGTTTCGAAGGCAGCCCGCCTGAGAAAAAGGCTCTCACCCATGAGCGTGCAATGGAGCTTATGAATAGTGCCCTGCCATCAGCTAACATGACTGAGCATGAGAGAGGTCAGTGGCTGACTGATGAATTAGTGGAGATCCCAGAACTA
Source organism: Thermodesulfovibrionales bacterium (assembly GCA_020056455.1). Classification (GTDB taxonomy): domain Bacteria; phylum Nitrospirota; class Thermodesulfovibrionia; order Thermodesulfovibrionales; family UBA6898; genus UBA6898. The sequence continues at coordinate 19,451 of JAGVHR010000157.1, read as the reverse complement.
AAGACCGAGTTAGACAGAGTTGCTATGGAAAGGGCAAACATCCTTATTGAGGCCCATGAACGCTTCAGGAAAGTCCTGGGTGGCACCCGCTATAAGGTAGTAGAGCCTGTGCTCCCTATGGACTTGATGGGCGTCTATATTCTGTTGCCTGACAACCAAACAGCAATCTTGTAATATGTATAAATGTTGCGTATAATTATTATATAACTAATTGACTCAGGAGGTTTTATATGGCTACCGCAACAAAAAGATTAAATTTCATGATAAAGACTGAACTGGCTGAAGAGTTTGAGGCAATAGTTCCGGCCGGCATGAGAAGCAAGGTTGTTAATGAAGCTCTTAGTAAGGAGCTTATGCGTATCAGGAGACAAAAGGCAGTAGAAAAATTAATGACGTTGCGTGAGAAATGTCCGGTTATAAGTACTGATGAAATATTGGAAGTCCTGCGCGCTGATAGGGCCAGGGACTCTAAATGAAGCCTTACGTTATAATCCCGGATTCCTCTGTGTTATTAAAGATAGCGTTTCAAGACAGGCCTGACGAACAGGATGCTGCCAGGGCGCTTCAATTATTGCAGGCATGGTTGGCTGGCACTTATGCCATACTGCTGCCGTCTCATTGGATTTTTGAAGTGGCCAATGTGGTTGCCCTGAAGGTTCCGGATATGGCAAATGATTATATGAAGATGTTTTTTGATTTTCAGTTTGAGAGTATTGCCCTGTCTACAAGTCTTTGTCGTGAAGCTTTTAGATTGATGAAAAAATACAAAGTTGCTTTTTACGATGCCATTTACCATGCTGTTGCCATAAGTAACAAGGGGTTGTTTGTTACGGCAGATGAGGCGTATTATAAAAAAGCAAAAGCAGAAGGGCACATAAACCTGCTCAGGGATTTCTCGCCTTAACAGTTAAAAACTATCTGATGAAATACACCACTATCCGCATAGAAGGCAGCATACTTTCCTCGGACATACTCGACAAGCTCGAACAGGGCGAACTCGGAGGCCAGAGGCCTGAAGATTTCAACTTTGAATCACGCATCAAGGTAAAAGATGAGATAGCCCGTGCCTGGGCAGATGCCCATGACCTATGGCGCATATTCAACCGCCAGCGTGAACGTCTCGGCGATAAGGGGACGGGCACCTCAGAAACCAGGAAATACTGGATACTCCCACTTTTGGGAATCCTCGGCTATGATGCCGAGGTTGCACGAGCTGAGGAGATAAGCGGCAAGTCTTACGCCATTAGTCATCGCACCGCTAAGCTGGACGGCTTTCCGATCCATATCATGGGCTTCAATGACAGCCTCGACAAAAAACGGGAAGACAGCGGCCCCCGGATGTCACCCCATGCCTTGGTGCAGGAGTATATCAACATTACCGAACATCTCTATGCTGTTGTCACAAACGGCATTTATCTCCGCCTTCTTAGGGACAGCAGCCGGCTTGTGAAATTGTCTTTCATAGAGTTTGATCTTCAGTCCATGATGGAAGAAGAGCATTTTGCCGACTTTGCGATCATGTACCGCCTTATTCATGCCTCCCGGATGCCGGTCAGGCAGGATGGAGGAGCCGAGAGCCTTATCGAAAAATATCATCAGGACGCACTTGATTCAGGCTCCCGCATTCGAGAAGGTCTATCCGAAGCGGTCGAGAACTCCATCAAGTCTCTGGCAGAAGGGTTCCTGAATCATCCGTCGAATAATGCACTGAGGGAAGCCATTGAGTCAGACCAGTTGCCCCACTTTACCTTCTACCAGTATCATCTTCGTCTCATCTACCGGCTTTTGTTCCTGATGGTCATCGAAGAACGCAATATCATCTATCCGTCGAACGCAGACCAGCGGAAGGTGAGAATCTATTACGATTATTACAGCATCGGTCATCTCCGGCGCCACTGCGAAAAGGTGCATCTTCTGGAAAGGGGCAGTAGTGACCTTTGGATAGCGATGAAGAACACCTTCCGCATTTTTGAAAAGGAATATTACGGTCAGCAGCTTGATATAAATCCTCTTGGCGGTGAACTCTTCAGCCCTAATGCTATTGGTATTTTAAACAACTGCAATCTCGATAACAGTGTGCTTCTTGAGTGTCTCAAGAACCTGACAGTTTTTACCAATAAGAACAACAACCAGAAGATGAGAGTCAACTATGCCTCTCTTAACGTCGAGGAGTTCGGCTCTGTATACGAAGGGCTTCTTGAGTATGATCCTTTGGTCGAAAAACAGAACAGCCACTGGCAGTTTCTGTTTATCAAGGGTGAGGGCAGGTCAGCTTCTGGCTCTCACTATACGCCTGATGAACTTGTGCAGCCACTCATCAAGCATTCCCTTGATTACATCATCGAAGAAAAGCTGAAAGAACCTGACAAAGAAAAAGCCCTTCTTTCAATAAGGGTTTGTGATGTCGCAAGCGGCAGCGGGCACATTCTCTTGAATGCTGCCCGCCGGATCGGGACTGAACTTGCAAAGGTGCGCACCGGTGAAGACCAGCCTTCCCCAACCGCTTTTAGGGAGGCTGTCCGCGATGTTATCCGAACCTGCATTTACGGCGTTGACAAGAACCCTCTTGCGGTTGAGCTTTGCAAGATCGCCCTCTGGCTTGAGGCTCATAATCCAGGTCAGCCGCTCAACTTCCTTGACCATCATATAAAATGCGGTGATTCGATTGTCGGGCTTGCGCATATGGAAGAGCTTCAGAAGGGAATAGCTGAAGAAGCGTTTAATAGGTTGCCGGATGATGACAAAGATGTCTGCGCGACGTTGAGAAAGGTCAATAAGGCGGAACGGGGCAATCAACTTTCATTGGATTTTAAAATAACTGTCGGGGGGCAGCATAAAACTATATCAACACTTTCAAAGAGATTCGGCGAATTGCCGGAAAGCACACCCGAGGAGATAGAGGAAAAAGGCAAGATTTACTTAAAACTCACAAGCAGTGATGAATATCAGAGGCTCAAGACTCTCGCTGATATTCAGGTTGCACAATTCTTTATTTCAAAGACTAAGGAGAATCAGGCAAAGATAATCACAGATGGTGTATATCGGCAGCTTTTGGCGGGGGAAAAGAAGCTACTTGGCCGGGGAGTTGCTGAAGCTGGTGCGGTTTCGTCAGATAAAAAACTTTTCCACTGGTTTGTAGAATTTCCAGAGGTCTTTGCAGCGGGGGGATTTGATTGTATTCTCGGAAACCCGCCATTTCTGGGTAATAGGGGAATCAAAGGATCTTTTGGTGCAGATTTCCTTAACTGGCTTACTGCGGCATATGCACCTGCAGGGGCGATCGACCTCGTTGGTTACTTTTTTAGGCGAAATTTTGAACTGATTAAGAATGGTGCATTCATGGCCCTTATTTCCACGAATACAATAGCACAGGGCGGCACTCGTGAAGGTGGAGTTGAAGTAATAGAAAAGAACGGCGGGATGATTAACTTTGCTGTAAGGTCAATCAAGTGGCCTGGCGTTGCCGCAGTCAATGTCTCTTTATTGGCTATACACAAAGGTATTTGGAAGAATCAGCGGATATTGGATAACCGCAAAGTCGAATATATTAGTACCTATCTTGATGATTCCAGAGATGTTGGAAATCCATACGCTCTAAAAGGAAATAAAAGTAAGAGTTTCATAGGAAGCTATGTTTTAGGAAAAGGATTCATTGTCTCTCCAGAGGAAGCCAGAGAGCTAATCAATAGAGACTCAATGACTAACGATGTTCTGTTCCCATACATTAACGGTGAGGATTTGAACTCAAGTCCACAACAGTTACCAAGCCGTTGGGTTATTAACTTTTTTGACTGGGAGTTATCTAAGGCTCAGCAATATACAGATTGTTTCAAGATAGTTGAAGAAAGAGTAAAGCCGGAAAGAACTCGCGTAGATCAATACGGAAAATTTGTTCTGAGAAACCCATTGCCGCAAAAATGGTGGATCTATGGAGATAAAAGGCCAGAACTTTATCGAACTATCGTGCCGTTAAGAAGAGTGATTGTTTTGGCATTGACCAGCAAGACTGTCGGTTTTTCATTTGCACCCCTTGGCATAGTGTTTTCGCATGCGGTCGGCGTAATTGCATATGATTCGTTTGATTTTTTTGCCGTGCTTCAATGCACACTCCATAATAATTGGGCATGGAAATATGCGAGTTCAATGAAATCTGATTTAAGGTATACGCCGTCAGATGTTTTTGAAACCTTTCCGTTTCCGCAATCAATGCCTGAAAACACTAGAGCAACCCTTGAACTTATTGGCGAGAGGTACCATGAGCATCGTCGAGAGCTTATGTTCTCTTTACAAATCGGTTTGACTAAGACATATAACCTATTTCACAAAAGAGATCTCGGCTTTGACAATATCGAGAAGGTATCAAAACAGCCGATTGCTGTCTGTGAAAAAGGCTATCAAGATATCCTAAAACTTCGCGATCTTCATATCGAGATGGACAACGCCGTTCTTGCTGCTTACGGCTGGACAGGTCTCAATCTAGCCCATGGCTTCTATGAGGTTGACTATCTGCCGGAAAACGACCGTATCCGCTTCACCATCTCTCCCGACGCTCGACGCGAAGTACTCAAATGCCTGTTGAAACTCAACCATGAAATACATGAACGGGAAGTCAAAGCAGGGTTGTGGGAAAAGAAGAAAACTGCAAAGAAGGGCACGGCAATTGTAGCCCCTGACTATGATAAATTGCTATTCAAGTGAAAGGAGCGTATGAATGCCTGATATACATTCCCCAAATCTAATAATCATTGCAGGTCCAAATGGCGCCGGCAAGTCAACGACAGCCCCTGCATTGCTGAGGGGAACCCTCAGCGTTAGCGAATTTGTGAACGCTGATATGATTGCCCAAGGCTTATCAGCCTTCAGACCTGATCTTACGGCATTTCAGGCAGGCCGAATTATGCTTGCCAGGTTGCGGACTCTTGCCGGTAAGCAGGTGAATTTTGCTTTTGAAACAACCCTTGCCAGTAAGACCTTTGCGCCATGGATTTCAGATCTTCGCAATTCAGGCTATAAATTTAATCTTGTGTTTTTATATTTGCCTGATGAAAACTTTGCTGTCGAGCGTGTAAGCGACCGGGTGCGAATGGGCGGACATGATGTGCCTGAATCTACAATAAAACGGCGCTACCATGCCGGTCTTCGAAACTTCTTTCATCTTTATTGCGATCTGGCTGATACCTGGTATTTTTATGATAATTCAGGAACCGGTCCAAAGCTGATAGCTCATAAAGATCATAAAAACTGCATTATTGTAAACAATTCAAGTATTTGGCATACTATAAAGGAACGCTATGGAAGACAATAAAGACATAATTTTTGAAGTTTTTTCTAATCCTGACAGGATAACAGAAGCTTTAACTCAGGGTGTGCGTGAGGCTTTGGTTAAGCACAAACAGGCAGGCAATCCGGTTGTCATTTGGCGCGACGGCAAACCTGTCTGGCTTGCCCCGGAAGAAATACTTGCTTAAAAAGAGGACTGATGCAAAGACAACCTCTGAAAGGGCAAGGAGACAGCTAAGAGGTTCAGCCAAAGGAAAAATTTGACGGCAAAACTGCTTAGGTCCAGAAAAGAGGATAAGGCGCTTGAAAGCAGGCAAAGTCTCCTTAATAATGAACGTATATAGCATGTTCCTGACTATTCCCTATTAACTTCCGGCTTGTCCGGGTTAGGAATATAACAAAATAAGGAGATGAGAATATGCTGACTTCCCTGCAGATTCAAAATTTTAAAGCATGGAAAGATACCGGTAAGTTTCGACTTGCTCCTCTCACTGTAATTTTTGGCGCCAACAGCGCCGGGAAGAGTAGCCTGGGGCATTTGCTGTTGGCTCTCAAACAAACTACACTTTCGGTGGACCGCCGTCGGGCAATACATTTGGGTGATTCTAATTCCTTAATCGACCTTGGCACTTTCAAGGAGTGTATCTACGACCATGATCTCTCTCAGCCTCTCTCCTTTCATCTTGCCTGGAAACTGCCGCAGGGCCTTAAGGTCGAGGACCCGTTACAGGAGACACGCTATAAAGGAGATCAGCTTGAGCTTAATGTCACTTTGCTGGCAGATAAGAATGATCAGCCTGAGGTGACAGAACTATGCTTCTTATTGAAAGAAAAAAAGAATGATGTTCTGGATGTTATTTATTCGCGGAAGGATGACGGACAGTTCGATCTGCAATCAAACGCCTATAAATTTGTTCGAACAGTCGGACGAAGTTGGCCATTGGATAAACCTGAGAAATTTTATCGTATGTCAGAGCAAAGCCGGGCGAGATTCCAAAACGCAGGATTTCTTTCGGACTTTGCCCTTGCTGCCGAACAGATGCTTGATCATTTTTATTACCTCGGGCCTCTGCGTGAACATCCTAAAAGAATTTATCCATGGTCTGGGGAAACCCCGGATCATGTCGGTATCAAAGGCGAATACACAATTGCCGCCTTTTTAGCTGCCCAAAATCAGGGCCGCCAACTAAACCGTGGTCGAAAATGCAAGCAACAACATTTTGCAGAATTTATTGCCGGATGGCTGAAAGATTTAGGGATTATTCACAGTTTTTCAGTTAAACCGGTAGCAGAAGGTCGCAAGGAGTATGAAGTACTGGTGAAAACTCACAGTAGCGCCTCAGAGGTGAAAATTACAGACGTGGGATTTGGCGTTTCGCAAGTCCTGCCGGTGTTGGTAGATGCTTTTTATTGCCCTCCAGGGTCAGTGGTTTGGATGGAACAGCCTGAAATACATCTTCATCCTCAGGTGCAGGCAGAGCTTGCTGATGTATTTATATCCGCCATAAAGTCACGCGAAAACGGCAACGATAGAAACGTACAGTTGATTATAGAAAGCCATTCCGAACATTTTCTTAATCGTCTGCAGAGACGAGTTGCAGAGGGTACCCTTAGTCCCGAAGAGGTGGCTATATATTTCTGTAAGCGCAACGGCAAGGCGGCGGAACTGGAACCCCTTCGTCTTAACTTGCTCGGAGATATCGAAAACTGGCCGCCTAATTTTTTTGGTGATGAGATGGCAGACCTGACAGCTCGCACTGTAGCTGCAGCTGCAACAAAACGACGTGAGGAAGAACAAGCTAAATGATTGCTACTAAAATCATCGATACCAACGTGATATTGGTGGCCAATGGACAGCATCATGATGTCTCTCCATCATGTAGAGCTGAATGTGCGCTTGCTTTACAGACTATTATGCAAAAAGGCCGCTTTGCTATTGACGATAAATTTTTGATTCTTAGTGAATACCAAAATAAAACCCAGCCCAAGATTGGCAATAGACCAGGCGATGCTTTCGTCAAGTGGGCATTGCAAAATAACGCAAATAAGGCGAAGTGTGATAGGGTTCCTTTGAAACAAGATTCCGGTAGGGGGTTCGAGAGTTTTCCCGATGACTCTAAACTGAACAAGTTTGACGAGCCGGATAGAAAATTTGTTGCTGTATCGGCCTCCCACGCAGAGCATCCTCCGATTGTAGAGGCTGCAGATTCCAAATGGCTTGATTGGGCTCCGACATTACAAAAATATGGGATCGAGGTGGAGTTTATCTGTAAAACTGATATTGAGCGATTCCATAGGAATAAATTCGGAACATGAGCAGCTTCTTCCGCTTTCCTCACACACCACATCTGGCTTGGCTGGGCAATGGGATTCCGCGTGATGACAAGGTGCTTTCGATAGCCGCGGCTCAGAAATTAATCGAGGCTGAAGTGGTGGTCGAAGAAAAAGTGGATGGAGCTAACCTTGGAATTTCGATCGGCATAGATGGTGAACTCCGAGCACAGAATCGCGGCCAGTATCTTCAGGAGCCCTTTGCCGGACAATTCGAAAAGCTTGGCAAGTGGCTTGCACAACATTCTGAGGTGCTGTTTGATGAATTAACTGAAGACCTTATTCTCTTTGGAGAGTGGTGTGCAGCTCGCCATAATATTGCCTATGACCGACTGCCTGACTGGTTCTTGGGATTTGATGTCTACGACAGGACGGCGAGGCGATTTTGGAGTACTTCGCGCCGCAATAAATTATTCAAACAAATCGGAATTGAAATAGTAACTACTGTTTTAACTGGGCGAACAACTATAGCTGAACTAAATAGACTACTACAACTGCAGGAAAGTTTTTATCGAACTGGGCCTTTAGAGGGAATAGTGGTTCGTCGCGAGTCTGGAGAATGGCTGGAAGCGCGCGCCAAGTTGGTCCGTTCTGATTTTACTCAGACCATAGTGGAACACTGGAGTCGAAAAGGTATTGTCTGGAACCGGCTTAGCATAATGTTGAGTTGCAAAGCCGACTGAAACCAAATGAAAATCCTTCACACCTCTGACTGGCATATCGGTCGCATGCTCTATGGCCGGAAGAGATACTCAGAATATGAGGAGTTCCTCGTTTGGCTGGCTGATCTGATTCGGTCTGAGCGTGTAGACGCTCTTCTTGTATCAGGAGATATCTTCGATAATAGCGCCCCGAGCAATCGGGCTCAGGAGCTTTACTATCGATTTCTTTATCGCATCGCCGGATCATCATGCCGGCATGTGGTTATTATTGCCGGAAACCACGACTCTCCCTCCTTTATTGATGCTCCTAAACAGCTCTTGGGTTCTCTGAATGTTCATGTCGTAGGCGCCATTACGGAATCATTGGCCGACGAAGTTCTGGTCCTGAAGGATCGATCCGGAGTAGAAGAACTGATTGTCTGTGCAATTCCCTATCTGCGAGACCGGGATATTCGTACTGCTGAAGCCGGAGAAACCCTTGAGGACAAGGACAGGAAGCTGATAGAAGGGATAAGCTCCCACTATCTGGAGGTCTGTGAACTGGCAAGACTGCAGAAAGCAGCAATGGATCACCCAGTACCTATCATCGCCATGGGGCATCTTTTTACGACCGGGGCGCAAACAGTGGAAGGGGATGGTGTAGGGAAACTATACATAGGTTCTTTATCTCATGTAGACACAGATGTATTCCCTGAATATATCAATTATGTGGCTCTTGGTCATCTGCATGTTCCCCAGATAATCGGTCATTCTGACATTGTGAGATATTCAGGATCGCCGTTACCTATGGGTTTCGGTGAGGCAAATCATGACAAAAGCATCTGCTTAATAGAAATGTCTGACTCGATGTCAGTTGTTACTCGCATCACAGTTCCACGATTTCAAACATTGGAGCGTATCTGTGGAAATTGGGATCAGATTGCCTCCCGCCTTGGTGAGTTGAAATTTGCAGGCAGCAATGCCTGGATCGAGATTTTCTATGAAGGAGAAGAGGTTGCAGGCAATTTGAGCGAACATATTGACGGAGCCGTTGCTGGAACAAAGATGGAAATCCTGCGCGTTAAGAACAATCGTGTAATGGAACGCGCGCTGAGTCGTGCTCATGAGGATGAAGAACTGGTTGATCTGGATGCAAACGATGTTTTCTTAAGATGTCTGGATCAGCATGCTGTTCCAGAGGACCAACGCAGCGAATTGCTAAGTGCATACCAGGAAATAGTCACTTCTCTACATGAAGAAGATGCACTGGCGGAATAAAAAGGCTACGCATGCGAATTCTTGAAGTCAGGTTCAATAATTTGAACTCACTATCAGGTGAATGGTCAATTGATTTTACCCATTCCGCTTACACATCTAACGGCATTTTTGCGATAACAGGCCCTACAGGAGCCGGGAAAACTACTATTCTTGACGCGATCTGCCTGGCTTTGTATGGAAGGACTCCGCGGCTTAATAAAGTCACAAAGACTGACAACGAAATTATGTCGAGGCAAAAAGGCGAGTGTTTTGCCGAAGTATCTTTTGAAACCCAGAAGGGCAGTTTTCGATGTCACTGGAGCCAGCGCCGTGCACGTAAAAAGTCAGACGGAGAACTGCAGCCACCTAAGCATGAGATCACGGATACCGCATCTGGAAAAGTGTTTGAGGTGAAGCTCAGAGGCGTGGCTGAGCAGGTCGAGGCAGTAACCGGTATGGATTTTGATCGTTTCACCCGCTCCATGCTCCTTGCTCAGGGTGGTTTTGATGCTTTCTTAAAGGCAGATCCAGACAAACGTGCCCCCATTCTGGAACAGATCACCGGAACGGAGATTTACAGTCAGATTTCGATTCGAGTCCATGAACGCCAGCGTGAAGAGCGGGAAAAGCTGAACATCCTTCAGGCTGAAATAGCAGGAATTGTGATTCTGGAGCCAGAACAGGAAAAAGAGATTCAACAGGCACTCAAGTCAAAGCAGAAGGAAGAGTCAGACCTCACTACCAAGTTCGCTGACACAGGGAAGGCCATTTCATGGCTGACCGCCATCGATGGCCTGAAGAAGGAAATTATCAGCCTGGCAGACGAAGCGAGCAAGCTGCAAAGCGATATCGATGCCTTTAACCCAGAGCGCGACAAACTCAGCCGGGCTTTGAGCGCAGCGTCACTGGATGGCTCATACGCAACGCTCACAGCAATTCGAAAACAACAGGTGGATGATCAGACGGCACTGAAAGCTGAGGAAGAGGCCCTTCCCAAGCTGGAATCCTCTGCCAAGGGACAGGCCGAATCGCTGAAATTGGCTGAACAGAAGGCTGTTAAAGTCAAAGAGGAACTGAAAGCCGCTGCGCCGCTCATTCAGAAGGTTCGCTTTCTCGATCAGAAGCTTGCCGACCAGAAAAAGGCTGTTTCGGAAGGTGAAGAGCGCTGCCAAAAAGATGCGGCAACGATTGTTATGGATAAACAGGCCATACTTAAAGAGCAGGAAAAACGTTTCGAAGCCCAAAAAACTCTTGAACTTGTCGACAGCCATTTCAAGGAGCATGCACAGGATGAATGGCTGATCAGCGGGCTGGCCGGTGTTGAAGAGCAGCTGGGCGGCCTGATCTCCAGGCAAAAAGAAATCGTTCAAAAAAAGGCTGATCGAGAAAAGGCAGTGACGGCGCTGGAACAAGCGACAAAATCACTTGATGATTGCCAAAAGCAATGCGGCACTCAGAAGCAGGAGCTGGACAACTCATCAAAAAGGCTTCAGCAAGGCAAAGACGCATTACGCCAGTTGCTGGGGGATCGACTGTTGCGTGAATACCGCACCGAGAAGGAAACCCTGCTTCGTGAAATGGCTTTCCTGGCGAAAATAGCGGAGCTTGAAGACCACCGGGCCAAACTGGAAGATGGTAAACCCTGTCCGCTCTGTGGTGCGACAGAACACCCATTCGCGGAAGGCAATGTTCCCGTTACCGATGAAACCGAACAGAAGATTGAAGCGCACACTAAACTGATCAGCAAGGCTGAGGATCAGGAAGCCGCCATCAAGAAACTGGAAGAAGCTGAGGTCAAGGCCCGTAATAATCTGACGGAGGGTGAAAAGCAGGAGACAGCAGCGGCTAATGACAAGAAGGCTGCCGAGAAAGCCCTTGCCGAGGTGAAGGAAGGCCTGGAAAATCTCCGGACTGATTTTACCGAACGCAGGCTGGCCGTCTCTGCCAAACTTTTGCCGCTTGGCATCACGGAAATCCCCGATGCCGATGTATCATCACTGCTTGAGTCACTCAGAGCTCGACTGAATGCATGGCAGGCCCAGGTTAAGAAAAAGGCTGGAATCGAGAAGCGGATTGCAGATCTCGACAGTGAGATGAATCGTCTTGATGCGGTCATTGAAACCCAAGGTAAAGCCTTGGCTGAGAAAAGTGAGCGTTTGGAGACTCTGAAAAAGGATCACACCATCGGGAGTCATGAGCGGAAAGAATTGTACGGCGACAAAAGTCCCGACGATGAAGAGCTTCGCTTGAACAAGGCTGTTTCTGACGCCGAGGATGCCGAAAAGACAGCCAGAGACCGGCACAATGAAATGCAGCAAAAATGGAGCACCGCAAAGACCCATGTTGAATCTTTGAAAAAGCGCATCGACCAGAGAGAACCGGAACTGAAGAATGCGGAAACTGAATTTTCCGCAGCACTTGGGCCTGTCGGCTTTTCGGATGAAAAACAGTTTCTTGCGGCCATACTGACCGCTGAGCAGAGGGATAAACTGTCTTCAAAAGCAAAGAAGATAGACGATAGTCAAACAGACCTCAAGGCCAGACAAAAAGATAGAGATACACGTTTGGCTACGGAAATGGCCAAAAGGGTTACCGACAAATCTCTTGAGGAACTGGAGCCGCAATACAAAGAGTACGAAGATTCTCTGAAAGAGCTGCGGGACGTCATTGCCGGTATTAAGCACAAACTGAGTGAAAATACAGCCGCCAAAGAGCGGATTGAGGCAAAGCAAACGGCTATCGAGGCCCAGAAAAAAGAGTGCCGTCGATGGGAAAATCTACGCGAGCTGATCGGATCTGCAGATGGAAAGAAATATCGGAATTTTGCACAGGGACTGACCTTTGAAATGATGGTCAGTCATGCCAACCGGCAACTCCAGAAAATGACCGACCGGTATCTTTTGATCCGAGATAACGCGCAACCGCTGGAACTCAATGTGATCGATAACTATCAGGCGGGGGAGATTCGGTCTACCAAGAATCTGTCCGGCGGCGAGAGCTTCATCGTCAGCCTATCTCTGGCTCTTGGGCTTTCTCATATGGCCAGTCGTAATGTTCAGGTAGATTCTCTTTTCCTTGATGAAGGCTTTGGCACCCTTGACGAGGATGCGCTGGAAACTGCCTTGGAGACTCTCGCAGGATTGCAGCAGGACGGCAAGCTGATCGGCGTGATATCTCATGTGCCTGCGCTCAAGGAACGGATCAGCACACAAATACAAGTATCTACCCAAGCAGGCGGCCGCAGTGTTATTACAGGCCCAGGATGCAGGAGTTCAGTGTAAGATGTCTGAGTTTAGGTAAAACTGCTACAAGGTCTATGCCTTTGCCGAATGCTTTTTGCCGAAAGGTGAGAGTTCCCGTAGTTCATTTATGATTCCAGGCATAACATCGAGGACTGCGTCAACATCTCCATCAGTATTGAATCTGCTCAGGGAAAAGCGGATCGAGCCATGCACTGTAGTATATGGCACACCCATTGCCCTGAGTACGTGAGATGGTTCAAGAGAGCCTGATGAACAGGCAGAGCCTGATGATGCGCAGATGTTGTGCTCATTCAGCCTGAGCAGAATTGCCTCGCCCTCAACATATTCAAAACTGATGTTTGATGTATTTGGAAGTCTGTTTGAGATGTCGCCGTTTACTCCTGCATTGGGGCATGACGCAAGAAGTCCCTGTTCAAGCCGGTCACGGAGCTTGCCAAGATATGCTGAATCATCGCCCAGGTGGCCTCTTGCAAGTTCTGCAGCCTTGCCGAAACCAATTACGGACGCGACATTTTCCGTGCCGGCCCGTCTGCCGCCCTCCTGGTGGCCACCGATAATATAGGGGTGAAAGCGCGTTCCCTTCCTTACATAAAGAGCGCCTATGCCCTTTGGCGCATGAAGCTTGTGGCCTGAGATGGTAAGCATGTCAACCGGTATTTTTGTAACATCGATGGGTATCTTGCCCACAGCCTGCACCGCATCAGTATGAAAAAGTATGCCGCGCTCTTTCAGAATACTGCTGAGAGTTTCGACTGGAAAGATTACGCCTGTCTCATTATTTGCGTACATTATGGACACCACGGCAGTATCGTCATCCAGTGTCCTCAGGAGAGTGTCGCTATCGAGCTGTCCCTGCTTATTGACCGGCAGGAGTGTTACGCGATGACCTTTTCTGCCCAGATGCTGACAGAAATTCAGGACCGCAGGATGCTCCACGCGTGTGGTGATGATATGCCGCTTGCGAGGCTGCGACTCCACAGCGCTCATGATCGCGGCATTGTCGCTTTCAGTGCCGCAGCTCGTGAAGATGATTTCATAAGGTTCGGCATTTATAAGCGCAGCGACCTTTTCCCTGGCTTCTTCGATGCGCCGGTGCAGCTGTCCTCCAAAGGTATGCATACTTGATGGGTTGCCGAAGAGCTCGCTGAAATAGGGGAGCATGGTTTCGAGCACCTCAGGCGCTACGCGGGTAGTCGCGTTATTGTCAAGATAAACAGGGTTCATTGTAGGGCCTCAACCACGATATCATTGCTCACCAGTTCGCGCAGTTTGGACTGAATGCCCTTTACAGTAACGTCAGCCATCATGCATCCAGTGCACATTCCCCTGAGTGCGATGCTCACCCTGCTGCCTTCGATATCTATCAGCTCCACGTCGCCGTTATCAGCCTGGAGCCCGGGTCTGATCTCGCTTTCGATGATCTCCTGAATAAGGGCTATCCTGTGAAGATTGGTCAGTATTTTCGGCTTCGAAGGTTTATCAACAGGTTTGAGAGACCAGATATCCTGAAGGAGCGCCTCAATGGCCGGAAGGCATTCGCCGCATCCTCCGCCTGCCTTTGTAAAATTGGTTATTTCATCAACTGTAGTAAGGTGGTTTTCGATCGCTACTTTTCTTATCTTCTCTTCAGTTACATCAAAACATTTGCAGACGGTCCTTCCCTCATCCTTCTGCTTTACAGGTTGTCCACGGTAGTTGGCGATAGCGGCTTCAAGGGCTTCTCTGCCCATGACCGAGCAGTGCATCTTCTGGTCAGGAAGTCCGCCGAGAAACCCGGCAATGTCCTGATTGGAAATGGTCATTGCCTCATCAAGGGTCTTTCCCCTGACCAGTTCGGTAAGGGCTGAAGAGCTTGCGATCGCGCTTGCACAGCCGAAGGTCTGAAATTTTGCATCTGTAATTGTGCCTGTTTCTTTGTCTATTCTGAGATATAGCTTCAGGGCATCGCCACAGACAATGCTGCCTACCTCCCCGACTGCGTCAGCTCCTTCGATTTCTCCGACATTCTTCGGATGAAGAAAAGCCTCTTTGACCTTGTCTGTATACTCCCACATACGTACATATTCACATAGCCTGAATGAGATGTCAATGTTTCCCCATTCGATTCATTTCAGGTCAGGAAGGAAGCTGATAAAGCCCCGAAGGCATTTTCCTCAGGATATCTGCAGATCAGACCTCCCCTGGTTTATTGGATGGTTTCTCGTCCTCGTCATCCTCAAGCATGCGATATTTCGGCCCTTCAGGGTCATCGTACTGTCCGCTCTTGACGGCCCAGAGAAAGAAGAGCCAGGCTCCGAGACCAAGCGCTATCGAAAGAAAGATAAGAAAGGCAAGGGTCCACATCAGGCGCCTGCTCCTTTTTCGATTGTTTTTGGCTCATATATTTTGTAGCGGATCCGAAGTGAATTGAGCACCACAAAAAGAGAACTTGCAGCCATAGCCCCGGCTGCCATTATGGGGTGAAGAACTCCTGAGACCGCCAGGGGTATAGCGACAATATTATAGAAGAAGGCCCAGAAGATATTCTGCCTGATTATCGCATAAGCCCGGCGTGAGAGTTCGATGAAGTACGGGACCAGCGTAAGGTCATTTCGCACAAGCACTGCGTCTGCGCTTTCCATGGCAATGTCCGTGCCCCTGCCCATGGCAAGGCCGACAACCGCTTCAGTCAGGGCAGGCGCATCATTTATGCCGTCTCCTGCCATAAGAATCCTCTTCCCACTTTTCTGTAATTGCCGGATATAATCACGTTTTCCTTCAGGTGACGTCTCCGGCACAGCATCTCCGATGCCTGCAGACGCTGCTATAGCCTCAGTAGTGGCCCGATTGTCGCCGCTGACAATTGAAACAATTTTTTCCAGGCCGCGAAGCATCCTGACTGTTTCCGCAGCTTCAGGTCGAAGGCAGTCGGACACAATGAAGAGCGCCCGGACCCTTTCTTCCCAGCCCATATATATTACAGTGTCTCCTGCCTTTTCGTGGGAGAGGCTGACCTCGTCGAGGCCTGAACCCTGATATTCCAATACTGTGGCGCTTTCAAGCATGAAGGCCCTGCTGCCGATGAATATCTTTTTCCCTTCAATAGTCCCCTGTATCCCTCTTCCTGGCAGTGCCTTGAAATTTGTAACTTTAAGTGGCCTGCTTTTTGTTGCAGCTGAAATTGCCTTGCCGAGACTGTGCTCAGATAAATCTTCAAGCGCTGCGGCAATCCTGACCAGCTCCTCCCTGCTGATAGCGGCATCAACCGGTATGGTTTCCTTGAGCGATGGTCTGCCTTCGGTGATTGTGCCGGTTTTGTCAAAGATGACATGGCTGATCCTGCTCATGTTTTCTATGACCTCTCCTGACCTGATCAAAATGCCGCGCGAGGAAGCCATGGTAGTGAATACCAGCACAGCGAGAGGCGTTGCAAGGCCGAGGCTGCAGGGACATGCTATGACCAGTACGGAGATCCCGGTCATAAGGGCGGAATTGACCGGCAAGCCGTTAAGGATATATGCTGCTGAGGTCATAAATGCCATGAGGAGGATTGCAGGGACAAAGTAGCCCACGATCCTGTCGGCCAGTATCTGAATCCTGGGCTTGCCGGACTGGGCATCCTCAACTGCCTTGATAATACCGGCAAGGACTGTGTCTCTGCCTGTACGGGTCACTTCAAAAATGAGCATGCCGAAGAGGTTAATGCTGCCGCCGATGACCTCGCTGCCTGTTTTTTTCAGCACAGGTTTTGATTCGCCTGTAAGGACCGATTCGTCTGTCTCTGATTCCCCGTGTGTTACTCTGCCGTCAGCAGGTATTTTTTCGCCCGGCAGGACTTTAACATGATCTCCATTTTTTAATGACGCCACAGGGACCATGATCGCCTCATTGAGGAGAAATTCCGATGTTTCGTCAGCCTGAATGACCCTTGCTTCTTTCGGGTTCAGTTCTGTAAGTTTTTCTATGGTCTCCGAGGCCCTGCCTTTTGCCGTTGATTCAATGTACCTGCCGAGCAGTATGAGGGTGATGATCATGGCTGAGGTATCAAAATAAACTGTGCCGCCGATAAACATCTGATATATGCTATAGACAAAGGCAGAGCCCGCTCCGATAGTTATCAGTGAGTCCATGGTGAAATGCAGATGTCGCAGTCCTCTGAATGTATTTTTTATAAAGGGCATGCCTGAGTAGAGGATGACCGGGACAGTGAAGGCCATGGCGATGACCTCTAAAATGGTCCTGAGCTGCGGATCAATGCCCTGAAAATACCCCGCGTAGAGCGCTATGCTGTATATCATCAATTGAGATGAGAGGAAGGCTGCTGTGCCTAACCTGACGAGCAAGTCCCGTGCCTCTGCCTTTTGCAGTTTGAACTGCTCCGATTCCCTGTAAGGCTGTGGGTCATATCCTATTGTCCGTATCCTGTTGAGTATCTTGTCCAGTGCCGTGATCTCCGGATTCCATTGGATCCTTGCCCTATGAGTAGCAAAATTTATACGCGCATATTCAACTCCCTCGGTCCTCGAAAGGAACCTCTCGTTCAGCCATACGCAGGAAGCGCACCGTATGCCGTCTATGAAGATATCGATTTCTCTGCTCTG
Organism: Thermodesulfovibrionales bacterium; assembly: GCA_020056455.1. Classification (GTDB taxonomy): domain Bacteria; phylum Nitrospirota; class Thermodesulfovibrionia; order Thermodesulfovibrionales; family UBA6898; genus UBA6898. Next base: position 2,099 of record JAGVHR010000157.1, on the reverse strand, counting down.
CTGTTTTTCCCTTACATCGTCGCTGAAGGCCCTGATATCGAGCGCTCTGTTCTGCCGGACCGGCATTCCGGTCTCCTTCCATTGCCGTCTCAGATAGAAACCATCAAGCCCTTCGCTCCTTATAAGCAGAAATATTCCTCTGCAGCCGTTACAGCAAAAAACATGCCCTTTCCCGTCTATCTCTTCATACACAGCATCATGCTCTGGAAAGGTCAGGAGGCAGTGGTCACAGGTAAGGGGGGCCATCAGCGCCTGAATGCCCGATAAATAAGGATTGCGCCGGTTATAATCATAAACAGGCTTGAGGTACTGTAAAGTCTGCTCCGTATCCATTCCCCCTTGAGGGCAACGACCCGGCCAATGAGAAACAGCGCGGGCGTAGTACCGAGGCCGAAGAGGAAGAGCATAAGCATGCCTTTCAGAAAGCCTTCTGCCTGGCTATGTGCCCCGGCTCCAGCGCCTGCTGCCGCGATATAAGCGGTATAGAGCAGACCGCAGGGGATGAAACCGGTTGCCAGACCTATCGCATAAAAAGATCCTGTAGTGTTAGTCCCGGAGATAAACCGGATCATCCGGTTGACAGCCCTGGAAATTACGGAAGTTATTCCCTTCTGTGCGGACGAGCCTCTGTTTTTTCCTGAAAAGGACAGCCAGCCGGATGAGGCAAGCCCCATGATGATCATCAACAGTCCCAGCGCTGCCATGGATAGGTCCTGAAAGCTCTCAATGGACCGGACGACACCGGCAAAGGAGCCTGTAAGGCCCATAATGCCGCCGATGACGCTGTAGGTGGTGACTCTGCCGAGGTTATAAAGCAGATGCGCCAGTGAAGGGCTGGATGATTGAGGGCACGAAGTTGAGCCAAGGTTCAGGGACCAGGCAGCAACAAGAGGGCCGCACATCCCAGCGCAGTGACCGAATCCGCCCAACAGTCCTGAGCCTAACATCAGAAGATTGAGAGAGTCAGTTTTCAACATTGAAGGTATATCTGATACTGCCGGATCCCGGAACATCGACCTCTGCCTGCCAGAGCCTCCTGCCGCTTGGGCAGCGAGGTATAACGCCTTTTCCAGTATATTTTCCGGCCTGATTTTTTTTCAGGAGGACCTCGTTTCTGCCCATGTACATGCCCGGCATGGAGAGGCTGAGAAACAGGGATGGAGCAGGATTCCCGCCTATTACGCTGACTGCAAACGTAAGCTCTTTCATGGAGGTTACCGGTTTAGGTGAGATATCCAGAATGACTTCCCTGGTCCCGGCTGTTTTGGCGCATGGCCCCAGGTTGATGCTGCAATCCGGCCCCTGCGCAGACCATGCATAAAAGGCAGGCAGCAAAATAAGTATAATGAGTAGACCTATAACAAATTTTTTCATCAATTATTTCCCCTGCGCCGCGAAGATTTTGTTATCAAAAGAAATATTTTTTCCCTCCTTTGAAATCAGGACCTTTGCGTCCCAATATCCGTAGAGCGGCAATTCAACTTCAGCCCTTGACTGACCGCTGTCGTCTGACACAGGCATTGCGTATGTCCTGTCATGGAAGGCTGATGAGGGCCTGCTGAGGGTAAGTGATACCCCTGCTGCTGCAAGCGGTTTTTTCTCACGGTCAGTCACTGATATGATGATTTCATTATGGCCGACTCTCATAGAAGAACCTTGAATGCTTACACTCCACCCTGAGGCTGCCTTTTCTTTCTGAACATCATCCCAGACGAGGCCTCTTTCGAAGGGTTTGTCCGTAACAGTCCCGTCAAAGGCGCTTCTGCCGACAGCGATCGCTCCGATGACAGCGGCAAGCCCGATTAGAGATACGATCATCAATAGTGTTTTCACTGTGCCTCCGGAATGATAAAGTTCGTTTTTCTGCTTATTGTAATGTGTTCAGGACTGTCTGTTGCAAGTGTTAGTTCTATATTCCGGTTTCCAGGCCCTGTATTTATGCCGGCAACAAAAACATAAGCAGCGACTCTTTTGTACTCTCCTGCGGCAAGCCGGATACGTTGAGGTACGACCCTGAGCCTTTTCCCCGGAAGAGCAGCGCTCAGGCCAACGACAAGGTCCTGCCTGCTCTTGTTTTTGACAGCAAGGGTATATGAGTT
>JAGVHR010000184.1 GCA_020056455.1 Thermodesulfovibrionales bacterium | reverse complement strand
TAAAGAATTTCTCCGGAAGTCGGAGGAATGATATCTTCAATCACCTCTATTGTTGTGGTTTTTCCCGCTCCGTTCGGGCCAAGCAGGCCGAAACAGGTTCCCTTCCGGATTGAAAAACTGATGTCATCAACCGCAACGATTTCCTTATATTTTTTAACCAGATTTTTTATTTCAAGCAAATCAGACATAATTTCGGCTTTGTAAAATTGTTAATATCTTCGTAACTACTCAGGAGTCAGAAGTCAGGAGCCAGAATCCAGAATAGAAGCGGTATATGTTTCAACTATATCAACCGGAATAGAAATCACAGCTCTCCTGGTTTGGGAAGTCAGCCCATACGTCTCATTTCTGGGAAAATTATTGCTAAAAAGATACATAGATAAAACAAGTTGATGTGCCTTTTGCCACCTGTCTGCGTGCCACGCACAGGCAGGCACGATTAAGTCGTGAAAATCTTTAGCGGGCATCCTTTTCATTCCGGCTCCTGAATTCTGGCTCCTGTCTCCTGAATAGTTACATATCTTCAAACAGCGCCAGAGTTTAGAGAAAGCGCCTTTTCATGTCAAGGAGAGAATGTCTGACAGACAGCAATTTTTGAAACGGACAATTGAAGAAGCGCTTTTTTAAATACAAACTGTTGCGCATAAGATGAATTTTTTATGTGTGAACGGCTTTGTTCCCGCCTGTAATTTATAAGTATTGCCCCCCTGCTGCGGAAGCTCGCGGATCGGGCCAAAGAGCAGGATGTGTTATGAGAGGATCGGGTGTATAATGGCGCAAGCATTTACAAATACCGATGATCGAAAACGGCTGCTGTCGTATCCGGCAAGCTCTGGAAAGCTGACTCACCAGCCATGCACGCTCAGCACGAACGTCAAGCTTCCTGACGTCTGTTCCCAAGTCGTCATTATGGGACTTCTTGAACAAAACACGCTGGGAAATATCCAAGGCGCTGGCAAAGCCCAGTTGCAGGAACTTTTCATATAACACCTTATCAACACAGGAGATGAGCAGTAAGTATTGAGTATAACCAGTTGTAAGCAGTGCTTCTATTGTTGGATGCTGGACTCTCGAACTGGACACATCCGGCTGTGGTCATTCCAGAGCTTCCCTTACCTTTGTGGCAAGCACATCCATGAGAAAGGGTTTCTGGAGGAAATTAACTCCTTCGTCAAGAATGCCCCTATGGGCGATCACATTCGCGGTGTAGCCGGACATGAACAGGTACTTCATATCAGGCCGAAGGGCGCTTAGCCGTTTCTGAAGATCGCGGCCGCTCATCTCCGGCATCACAACGTCGGTCACCAAAAGATGGATGTCTCCCGCGTATTGTCCGGCCAGTTTAATAGCTTCGTTTGGGTTGCCTGCCTCCAGCACTGTGTAACCCAATTCTTCGAGCATCATTTTACCCATTTTCAAAAGCGTTTCCTCGTCCTCGACAAGCAGCACCACCTCCGTGCCGGTCAGAGGTTTGGCCTGCGCGGTTGGTTCGTCGATTACCGCCTCATCTTCCCCATGCCGGGGCAGGTAAATCTTGAAGGTTGTGCCCTTTCCCGGCTCACTGTATACATTGACAAAGCCGTTGTTCTGCTTGACTATCCCGTACGCTGTGGCAAGGCCCATGCCGGTACCCTTTCCAATCTCCTTGGTGGTGAAAAATGGCTCAAAGATCTTCTCACAGGTCTCTTTGTCCATGCCGCATCCATTGTCGCTGACCGCAAGCATGACATAATGCCCTTGGACAAAACCCGAGTGCTGAGAGCAATACGTCTCGTCAAACTCCGCCTTGCCGGTCTCGATTGTAATCTTGCCGACTCCGGAGATTGAATCGCGGGCGTTAACAGCGAGGTTAGCCAGAATCTGGTCAACCTGGGTTGGGTCCATCTTCACCGGCCGCAGGTTTGCTGCGGGCATCCAGAGCAGATCGATATCTTCGCCGATGAGCTTTCGAAGCATATTGAGCGTATCCGCAACGGCATGGTTAAGGTCCAGCACTTTCGGGGCGATGGTTTGCTTCCGTGCAAAGGCCAGAAGCTGCCGGACAAGATCCGTGGAACGCTTTGTCGCGTTCATGATTTCCTGAAGGTCAGCTTTGAGCGGGCTGGATGGTTCGATCTTCAGCAGCGCGAGCTGTGAATAGCCGAGGATAATGTTCAGCATGTTGTTGAAATCGTGCGCAACACCGCCCGCGAGCTGACCTATGGCCTCCATCTTCTGCGCCTGGTGATATTGCTCCTCCAGCTTCACCTTGTCCGCCTCTGCCTGCTTGCGATCGGTGATATCGCGGCAGATGTTTACGATCCCGTATGGGGATCCGTCATTCCTGCGAAGAACATCAGAATTGATTTCAAAGGGGATTTTTTCCCCGTCTTTCATGACGATAGTGTATTCTTTGGGGCCCAGACTGCGATCGAACATGAGACTCATGTTTTCGATGGCAGATTCCTGATCCTCGGGTGCGATGAACTCCAGAAGATATTTCCCCTGGACCTCTGCTCGCTGATAGCCGCTGATCTGGAGCGCAACATCATTCAGAAAGAGAATCTGACCGTTGACATCCGTTTGGACCACGATATCGGGTATGGCGGCAATCACCTTGCTGTAAAGCTCCTCGGTCTCTTGCAGCGTTTTCTCGGCACGCTGGAGCGCAGTCTGAGCTTCAATCTCCCGCCGGAGAAACACCTGCCTGCGGGCGATGAGAAAAATCATGATGACCGTAATCGTCAGCGTCAGCAGGAAGAGCAGATTGACGCTGAGCAGAAAATGTTCCAGCCGAATGCGCTGCTCACTCATGATTTTCAGGGCAATTCTATGGGAGTCGTGTTTCAGGGCTCTGGCCTTCGAAAATGCCTTGGTGATTCGGGATAGGGCGATATCCAGTGTTGTGGCTGTTTCCGGGCCATACCCCGATACGCCTTCCATCAGCCAGAGTTGGATGTCGCTGATGGCTGGAGCGACAACAGCGTGGAAGGCGGAAGCCTGAATCAGATTGTCAAATACATATGTTTCTCGAAGTTTCACCACGCCGTCAAAGACGATTTTGACTTTATGGCGAATCTGAATATAGTTTTCAGGATTCGGCATCCTCCTGGTTGCCTCTGCAGCGGAAACGACTTCGGCAAGGTCATCGAGCAGCAGGTCAAGGGCTTCAAGCTCCGCGAGCAGCGTGATCGGAAGATTTTTTTCGATGGATCTCAGCGTGATGTTGGTCAAAATTCCGGTT
>JAGVHR010000249.1 GCA_020056455.1 Thermodesulfovibrionales bacterium | reverse complement strand
TTCTTTTATGTCTTCAAGGATTCTGTCAGACTTCATACAACCCCGGCGCAGGCAACATTGGATGTTATTTTAACACGAAAGCACAGGGTTTTTGATGTATGATGAAACGAACCTGGTCTGAAAAAAGCTCAGGACGCAGGGCGTGCTGCAGGAAATGGAGGTTATATGGATCTGCTGATCCGCCTGAATCCCGAACATTCAAGCACACCGGCATCAGGGCCGCTGAGGGTCTTGTCAAAAAGCAGGTTAAGGCCGAGGTTATCACTCGAAATGTGACCTGCAATGATCACATTAAGATGGTTTTTTTCAGCCTCTTTCCTGTGCTCCTCACTGATATGCATTCCGACAATGGTGTTTACCCCTGCGGTGGTCAGATTCTGGAAGATGTCCTTCGACCCTTCGGTGCCTCCTGTCATGTCGACAAATATCCTGCCGGCTCGTCGACCCTTTTGACCCTGAATGATTTTGGGGCCAACGCCGTTTTTCATTGCATCCCGGTACTCCGGTATTGTTTTGAGAATATCCATGACATCGCCGACAGTATAAGGGGGGTTCTCATCAAAAAGTCTCTGGAGAAAACTGGCGACCATATTGTCTGCAGGTGTATGCAGACAAAGAAAAGGAATATCAAGAAGCCTCGCAGCATCAACAGCCCGGGTATGGTTGGCCGGCATCAGCCTGCGCTCAATCTCCTTTGCGCGCCCCTCCATAAGGTCTTCCGCAATATTTATCGGAACGCCGAACCGGTTAAGGATATCAGACTGCATATACATGACATGAGAAAGATTGGCAAAGGCCATACCTTCAGGATGATGGGCGATGACAAGATCGATCTTTTCACCCCGGCTCCTGAGCCGGTCAGCGAGAAGTATCTCCCCGACTTCGATATCAATACCCACAAGCACCCGGCCAATCTCTTCATCGCCGGAACCGTGAAGGATGCGTGAATCAGCATAGGGGTTCGTAAGTGATTCAGGATCAAAAAAGGCCTTGTCATCTTCTTTTAGGTCCTGATAGTCTTTGCTTACGCGCTCGAGTTCCCTCAGGACCGCGTCACGACCGCGAGGATCATTGTCCATGCCGGTCTGGATCGCTCTATGATAGAGCTCCCTGAAAGTCATCAGACCTGTCTCCGCAATAAAGACAACAGCTTCCATACCCGCTTGCCGACTTCAACACCTCCGGCTGTGCAGAAACTCTTCATCTCAAGTCTGAGATCCTCGTCAATTGACATTCTATCTCATTCCCATTTTGATTCTTTTGGCGGCCTTTTTGCGGGCTGCAATGGCCTTTTTTTTCTTTTTTACGCTTGGCTTGTCGTAATGCTCACGCTTCTTGACTTCTGAAAGAATTCCTTCTTTTTCACATTGTTTTTTGAAGCGTTTAAGAGCATTTTCAAACGAATCGCTTTCGCGTACCCTGATTGAGGGCATGCATTTATCACTCCTCTCTCTTTAAAAACTGACGGCTTAGGGAAAAAGTCAAAACAGATAGAAATTGTATCAGGTTGCCGGCATGCCTGTCAATCCGGTTTATAATAAACCATATGATAATAAAAGAAAATTCACAAAGGGGGTTTCATCTCAATTGTCACGCAACAACCCTCCCCATAATACCTTTCAACAGAGTTGGCTATTCCCATACAAAAGCTCACCGAATCCATTTCAGGTTTTGAGGATTGTCGGCTCCGAACGCAGCAATAGAATGCACTTAAGGTATTTGAAAAAACCCGGGCAGGTATGATACAGTTCAATCACTTTTTCTACAGGGACCGGCAATGTTTTCTTTTGATTCTATCATCAACAGCCTGAAAGAAACCATCATTCTTTTTGACAAGAAAAGCAAAATGACCTTTATAAATAAAAGCGGCGAGGAGTTGTTCGGAAAAAGCTCCAGGGACCTTGTCGGCAGGCGTCTTGGCCGGCTTTTTCCTGGAGAAAAGAAGGTTTCCCCTCTGATAACGAAAAGCATTGCAGAGGAGCGCTCTTTCAGAGGAAAGTCGGTAAGCCTTGATATAGGCCGTCAGATGAACATCGACTTCAGCCTTTCACCTTTATACGTTAGTAATATTGTCGAAGGCGCTGTCCTCTCCGTTTCTGAGAACATTTCAATGCCTGAGAGAGAAAATCAGGAGCAGGAATCTCTCGTATATTTGTTAGGATCCATCTCCCATGAAATAAAAAATCCTCTCGGCGGTATAAAAGGCGCGGCGCAACTCCTGCGCATGCAGACAAAGGAGACCGGCCTGGCCGAATATGCAGATCTCATTATCAGGGAGACCGACAGACTTAACGCAATACTCCAGGATTACCTGACGATTTGCAGGAAACCTTCCTTCCACGCCGTAAATATTCATGAGCTAATGGAAAAGGCGCTTACCATAATGTCAGTTCCCATAGAGAAGGCAGGGCTATCTCTGAAGCGGTTTTATGATCCAAGTCTTCCTCAGATTCTTGGAGATGAATCAAAACTTCTCCAGGTCTTTCTGAACGTCATCAAAAACGGCATGGAATCCATGAAGCGCGGCGGCAGGCTCGAAATATCGACCTATCCGTCAAAAGAGCTTTTTGGTGAGCACGGCAGGACCAGGCGTATGGCATTGCTGACTATTGCTGATACAGGAAGGGGCATGTCAGAGGCCGAGTTGCAGAAGATATTCCTCCCTTTTTATACAAGGAAAAAAGAAGGCACAGGCATCGGCCTTTCCCTTTCAAAAAAGATTATAAAAGACCATGGGGGTATGATCTCGGTAAGAAGCCAAAAGGGAAAAGGGACCACTTTTTCCATATACCTGCCCTTCAGGGACCATGAATAAGAATATACTTATTATTGATGATGACGAAAGCATCATTTGGGTCATCAAAAAGGCCCTTGAGCCGGCAGGCTATAAGGTCAGCTCAAGAACGCGTCTTGCATCAGGGCTGAAGGCTGCTGAAAATCAGCCCCATGTCATCCTGCTCGACCTTATCCTGCCTGACGGCGACGGCCTTGACGGCCTTCGGGAACTCAGGGCCTCACATCCTGACATCATAGTAATAATGATTACAGCAAACGCCCGAATGGAAAGCACGATCACGGCAATGAAGGAAGGCGCCTACGACTATATAGAGAAGCCTTTTGATATTGAGGAACTGAAAATCGTGATGGATAAGGCCTTTACAGACCTTGCCCTCAGACAGGAACTGCGAGAGCTCAAGAAAGCGGCCTATGAAACTGAGACGCCTCAGATGGTTGGGAAAAGTCCCAAAATGCTCAAAGTATTCAAGGACATCGGCAGAGTTGCATCAAAGGATATAACAGTGTTGATTACAGGTGCAAGCGGCACAGGGAAAGACCTGGTTGCCAAAGCAATTCACTATAACAGCAGGCGGTCTGCCGGGCCGTTTATCGCTATTAATGCCGCAGCCATTCCCAGGGACCTGCTCGAATCAGAGCTCTTCGGATATCGAAAAGGCGCTTTTACCGGCGCGGTCCAGGACAAAAAGGGCAAGATAGAAGCTGCTAACTGCGGCACTCTTTTTCTTGACGAAATCGGAGAGATGGACCATAGTTTGCAGGCAAAGATGCTCCGCTTTCTCCAGGAAAGAGAATTCAGCCCCCTCGGCAGCAGTGAAATCACCAGGGCCGATGTGCGCATTATCGGCGCTACGAACAGCGATCTGGCTGAGGCAGTAAGTCAGGGACGCTTCCGCGAAGACCTCTATTACCGGTTCAATGTCGTACAAATCAAGGTCCCTCCTCTGAGGGAAAGGAAAGAGGACATCCCCCTTCTCATAAAAACCTTCATGAAAAACGCTGCTGAAAAACTCGAAACAGGAGACAAGGAGCTTTCACATGATGCAAGGGTATTTCTTGAGAAATATGACTGGCCCGGCAACGTGCGCGAGATCGAAAATGTTATTAAGAGGGCCTGCATACTTTCAACCGGCACGGTCATTGAGAAAAAGGACCTGCTTATTGAAGAGGCCAATTCCTATTCTGTCAAGGATTTTCTTGAGGAAAAGCTTAAACATTACCTGAAGGACATGGCCAAGATGAACAATTCCAACCTTTATGACACTGTCCTGGCCGAAGTCGAAAAAGCGCTTATAGCTATTGTACTGAGGGAGGCAAACGGCAATCAGATGAAAACATCCCGGCTTCTCGGCATCAACAGAAATACCCTCAGGGCAAAGATAAAGGAATATAAGATTGAACCGTAATATTCCTTGAGTATCATGGCGGCACGGCCCTTGCAACTATTGTAAATTACTGCTAATCTGTATGCATTCTTCGTACAGTCCCGACAATATAATGCAACCTGGAGGGTTCTATGGCCTCAGATATCGCGCAGAACAAAAAGCCCATGCTGGGAGAAATCCTTGTAAAATACGGGATTATTACACAGAACATGCTGAAAAACGCTCTCAGAAGGCAGTCGCAGACCGACGGACAGATCGGGTCCATTCTGATCGATATGGGTTATATAACTACCGACACGCTCCTCGACTTTCTGAGCAGGCAGTTCGGTGTGCCGGCAGTAAACCTCTTCAAGGTGGATGTGCCCCCCAGAGTTTTCAAAACCATGCCCCTCGAAAAAATCAAGGAGTATAGGGTCCTGCCCCTTAAAATCGACGACAAGCTTACTCTCGCCATGGTCAACCCAAACGATTACGTGGCAATCCGTGACATCGAGTTCATCCTCGGCAAGAGGGTCAGCCCTGTAGTCGTACCGGCACGCCAGCTCGAGGCCGCTATCAGGAGCATTGAGGCAGACGAGTTGCAGACTTTCAGAGGCTGCGACCTTGAGCAATCATGTACTGACACGGATATCACAACGGTCGATGCTGCGAATGTCGGTGTTCTGCTGAAACAGCTTGCCGAGTCTCATGGAACAGTCCTCCAACTCACCGCCGGAGCGCCCCCAAGCCTCAAGCTTGGCACTGAACTGAAGCGGCTGAATATGCCTCCGCTTACACCTGAAGATATGAAACACTATGCGCAGGCCATTATGGGCCCGGAACAACTATCAGTCTTTGAGATGAAAAATACAATGGACTTTGCCTTCACAGACAGGGAATTCGGCAGATTCAGAGTAAATATCTACAAGCAGCGCAGCTCAGTCTCCATCACGCTTATTAGAATACCTGACTCCATACCCTCTCTTAAAGAGCTTGGACTGCCTGAGGACCTCGAAACCTTTGCGCTCAAAAACCAGGGCCTGATTCTTATCGCCAGCCCGGCAGGCCATGGAAAGTCCATAACACTCGCAGCTCTCGTGGACATCATCAATACCCGCCGGAGATGCAATATTATTACACTCGAAGACCCGATCGAATACCTGCATAAACACAAGAACAGCAATGTAAACCAGCGTGAGATAGGCCTTGATACCCCTTCATTTGCTGACGGTCTGAAGCATATTTTCAGGCAAAATCCTGATGTTATAGTCATCGGCGAGATGCGCGACCCTGAAAGTTTCAAGATAGCTCTTCAGGCTGCGGAAACCGGCCATCTGGTCCTGAGCACACTTCATTCGCGGAATGCAACATCAGCGATTGAAAGAGTCATTGACATCTTTCCCGCGGAGCAGCAGCCCCAGATAAGGACGCAGCTCGCTGATACCCTGCTCCTTGTTTTCGGCCAGCGTCTTGTCATGAAAAAAGACAGGTCA
>JAGVHR010000247.1 GCA_020056455.1 Thermodesulfovibrionales bacterium | reverse complement strand
TTCCCCTAATCGCAGCCTGGGCTGCTGCAAACCGTGCAATCGGCACTCTGAAGGGCGAGCAACTAACATAGTTGAGGCCTATATTGTGGCAAAACTCAACCGACTTCGGCTCACCGCCGTGCTCACCACAGATACCGAGTTTCAGGTCCTTCTTCACTTTTCTGCCTTTCTCAACAGCAATCTTCATAAAAACCCCGACACCGTCCTGGTCAATGGTGACAAAAGGGTCTTCCTTCAAAATGCCATTTTCAACATAAAACGGCAGGAACCTTCCTGCATCGTCCCGGGAAAGTCCATAGACAGTCTGTGTAAGATCGTTTGTGCCGAACGAATAGAAATCTGCAACAGGCGCGATTTCATCAGAAGTAACGCACGCCCTCGGCAGTTCGATCATTGTACCGATCGAATATGCAATCTTAACTTTGCTTTCCTTCTTGACCCTTTCGGCTGTATCGACAACAACCTTCCTCATGGCAACAAGCTCATTCACATGGCCGACAAGCGGGATCATGATCTCAGGAATGACCTTCACTTTTTTCTTTGCAAGCTCACAGGCGGCCTCCATTATCGCCTGCGCCTGCATCTCATAGATCTCAGGGAAAGTAACGCCCAGACGGCAGCCGCGATGTCCGAGCATGGGGTTAAACTCATGAAGCGACCTGTTTTTTGCGTCCAGATTGTCAAACGAAACGCCCATATCGTCAGAAAGCTCCTGGAGTTCCTTGTCCGAATGCGGCAGGAACTCGTGGAGCGGAGGGTCAAGAAGCCTGATCGTGACAGGCAGGCCTGCCATTGCCTTGAATATACCGAGGAAGTCTTTTTTCTGGAACGGCAGAAGCTTTGCAAGGGCCTTTTTCCTGCCCTCAAGTGTTTCGGAGAGTATCATCTCCCGCACTGCCTTGATTCTGTCAGGACCAAAAAACATATGCTCTGTCCTGCAGAGACCGATGCCCTCAGCACCGAAGTTCCTTGCAGTTGCCGAATCCTCCGGTGTGTCTGCGTTTGTCCTTACCTTGAGAGTCCTGTAAAGGTCAGCCCAGTTCATAAGCTGCTTGTACCATGCGTTATGTTCAGGGTCTGCCGGAAGGAGATCGAGTTTCCCTTCGTACACGCGGCCCTTGGATCCGTTGAGTGTTATCCAGTCGCCTTCCCTGAGTACCCTTCCATTGACATGCACCTCTTTGTTGGAAAGCTGTATATTAAGCGCGGAGCATCCGACTATGCAGCATTTGCCCCAGCCCCTTGCAACAAGCGCAGCGTGGCTGGTCATGCCTCCTTTTGCAGTCAGAATCGCCTCTGCAGCATGCATGCCGTGGACATCCTCAGGGGAAGTCTCTGTTCTGACCAGGATGACCTTCTCACCCTTTCTGGCCCAGGCCTCTGCATCGTCGGCAGTAAGAACGATCCTGCCGATCGCTCCTCCGGGTCCTGCAGGAAGCCCCTTTGCAAGCTCTACAGCTTTCTTCTCAGCAACAGGAGCAACGCTCGGGTGCAGCAGTTCATCAAGCTGCTCGGGCTTCACCCTGATAATGGCAACTTCCTTTGTGATCAATTTCTCTTTGGCCATCTCAACAGCCATGCGTATCGCAGCAGGACCGTTTCTCTTTCCAACACGGGTCTGAAGCATCCAAAGCCTGCCTTCTTCGATTGTAAACTCAATATCCTGCATGTCTCTGTAATGCTTTTCAAGTTTCTTCTGTATTGCATACAGCTCCTTATACAGCTTCGGCATACTCTCTTCAAGCGACTGCAGGTGTCTGGTATCCTCGGTCTTGCCTGCCTTGTTCACAGGATTCGGGGTCCTGATGCCTGCCACGACATCTTCTCCCTGCGCGTTGGGTAGCCACTCGCCAAAAAACATGTTCTCGCCGGTTGCAGGATTTCGGGTGAAAGCAACGCCGGTAGCAGACGAATCGCCTGTATTTCCAAAGACCATGGACTGGACATTGACAGCAGTCCCCCACTCCTCCGGGATCTTCTCAATCCTTCTGTACGATATCGCCCTCTTCCCCATCCACGATTGGAACACAGCGCTGATGCCGCCCCACAACTGGTCCCTGGGATTATCAGGGAAGTCCTTCTTAAGGGTATGTTTAATAATGACCTTGAACTCAGCACAGAGAAGTTTCAGATCATCGACTGTAAGGTCCGTATCATTTTTATATCCCTTCTGCTTCTTTACTGCCTCCAGAGCGCTCTCAAGCTTGTGGCGGATTCCATGGCCGTCCTCTGTCTCAATTCCCGCGGCCTTTTCCATCACAACGTCAGAATACATCATCATCAGCCTGCGGTAGGCGTCATAGACAAAACGCTCATTATTGGTCTTCCTGATGAGACCCGGAATTGTTTTGGTCGTAAGACCGACATTCAGGACCGTCTCCATCATGCCCGGCATCGAACTCCTGGCTCCGGAACGGACTGACACCAGCAGAGGGTTCACCGGATCACCGAACTTTTTGCCCATGATCTTTTCAACCCTTGCCATTGCAGCGTCAACCTGCGGTGTAAGGTCCTTTGGATATTTGCGATTGTTCTTGTAGTACAGCGTGCAGACCTCGGTGGTGATCGTAAAACCAGCAGGAACCGGTATACCAAGATTCACCATCTCCGCAAGGTTGGCTCCCTTGCCCCCAAGGAGATTTTTCATCTCAGACTTACCGTCGGCCTTTCCCGCTCCGAAAAAATAGACGTACTTTTTTGCCGGTTTGATAGCCATGAAGACCCTCCAGAATAGTTATTTTTAGGCGTTATAGAGTAACTCAGGCCTCAAAAAAATTCAAGATTTCGTTGAAATTTCCCATGATGAAGTCCGGAGTTGCGTATATTTCCGAGAAACTCAAAACCTGACTATTGATACTTTCTCCCTAATGACTTGCAACAGCAACTCACTGTCCATATCAGAGTCGGTCATGAACAAGACCCCTTTTGCTGTACGGACTATAAATCCAGGCATCAAAAGACGATACCTTGTATTGCCCGGTGTAAGAAAGGAGACGTTTCTCTCCGAAGATCTGCTGAAATTCAGCGAAAGAACAGAGAGGATCTTTCCGGTAATCTCTTTCCTGCCCTCCCCCAATCCAATATTAACAACGTCTACTCCCATCCGTCTCGCATATTTTATCTCGTTATCTGAAATCCCCGAGAATTCGATAACTTTTTTTCTTACACCTGAATTTATTGCCAGATCAGCGTGAAGATTAAACCGAATCGCCTCACCGTCCGACAGGGCAATCTTTTCGTCATTCAGAAAAGAATATCCCAGAAGCCCGAGAATCTCCCGTGCAAACTCTTTTCCCTGAGCTGGTCCCCGGACCGATGAGACTGCGCCGGGAAGTTTGTTCAGATACTCTTTGTCATGGTCAGCCAATTCAACAATCCCAATGTCCCTCTCTCTGAACCAGGATAACAGTCCCTCCGGAGTTCTGAGCTCCGCTTTATCAAGGATGCTGACCAGAGAAATGTCACTGTCCATGGCTTCGCCGTTTCTACCGTAGACAAGAAAGTCGGGATAATACACAACCCGGGTTTCTCCTCCTGAGATAATCCTGCCGCCTTCCTGAAACAGATAACCCGAATCCCGCAGCAGGGAAGAAACCATACTCCGAAGATCAGACCGGCCATGCGTGCTTACAACACGGTACTCCGGCCATGATATCTCAAGCAGGTCCCTGATCTCAGGAGGGAAACTGTTCGAATAATCAAGTACCAGAATATTGTCATGCTGCAGGGTTATTACCGGGAAAACTCCCGTGTTCAAGGAAAAATCACTTTTTTCGCTCAGCGGGAAATATTTAAAGCCTTCTGTTTCAACAGAAACGTTGCGGCCAAGGGCGGAAAACAGATGCCGGACGTTCCTCAGAAGCGCGGACTTGTCCGGCCCTGAAGTCTCCTGCCCGGCATCCCTGCTTGTTTTTCTCCTGGCCGGTTTATCTCTCAGCGCTCCGGAATTCTTTTTATCATGGAGAGACAGAAGCGCCTGGTCTGTTTTCCTCAGATGTCTGACCGGGACCCTGACCAGTGATCCTTTTTTCAGCGAGCTTATACTCCTGATGCCGGGATTCATATTTGAAAAATCCGTCAGAAAGGCAATAACGTCATTGTCGTTGATACTATATCCTGAAAGGGCAATTAGATTATTGAGGGAGGTATTTGTCTGGAGTTTGAGCGCAAGTATCCTGTTTTCATGCGGACTCAGAGAAACAGCTGATGACGACCCGACCGTAAGAACTATATACAACATGACCAATATTAAACGCATCTCTATCCCCATTATTATCCTAACCCTGCTATCTGGGGTCCCATGATACCAGCACAGGCCCTCCTCCCTGTTGCAGTCCGTTTATCGCCAGCCCGGAATAATTGTTTCGGCTGCTATATGCAATTATAACCCTGACAAAGATTGCTCCGGTTTCTTCATCGCAGATATTCATCTTTGAAATGACCCTGATTGTTTTTCGCAGCCCTTCCATCTTTATTGTCTCTGCAAAGGCCCCCTTTGGACCCTGTAACTTTATCATGTCATGCGGGGCGCTTGCAAATGCGGCAGGTATGCATCCTCTCAAACTTCTGACTGCAACCTCCATGAAGGCTTCGCTATCAATTACCCGGACTGTTGACAGGCCTTCCGGCCCTTCAGGCACATCAACTCCTGAGACGAAGATTTCAAAATCACCGCTTATGACTGAGACAGGCCGGACAGGATAATGGCCTCCGGATTGAATGCGGCCTTTATAAAAATAATAAAAAGCAGCAGCAAGAACAATGACAGCTGCAACAGCAAAGGCAATGCCACGGGAAAACCGGATAAATGTCCCCATACCTTTTGAAACTGCATTATCGCGAAGATCATCAGCCCGAACCTCATCAATAGATGCCTCTATTAATTTAGTATTTTCCTCAATAGCCTCCTCAGTAGCCTGTGCAGCATCCTGCACCTGCTTATGAGAATAAAGATCCCTGATTTCGGAAAAGAGACGTTGGGCATTGGCTGACTCACCCCGGTTCCTATAGAGCTGTGCAAGCATGATAAGGTATTTCTTCTTTTCCATGACAAGGCCCATGCCCGACAAAATATCAATAATCCCCTCATAAGCCCTATCAGCAGTAGGAGAGATCTTAATAATCTTCTTGTAAATGGCCAGTTTTTTTTCTTTATGGGCAAAGTGCTGCTTGTCGGCAGCCTCGAAGAAATATGCCATAGCGCCGGCAGTGTCGCCATCTTTCAGAAGCAGATCACCGATATGGTTGAGGCTCTCAGCAGTAACAGGCTTTTTCCTGGCCAGCGCTATCTGTCTTTCAATATCTGTCATATATCGAGGTCTACCGCTCGGCTGGAAGCTCTCCCCTGCGCGAATCAAGCCACTGCTCAAAGGACCTGCGGCTCTCCCTTTCGGCTGAAAGTTCTTTTTCCATGTCTTTTTTTACGTCCTCAAAAGACCGGAAAACAGGTCTGCTCTGAATACGACGTATGAGAAGGAACTCATTTTCAGCTGCCATAATATCGCCAAGCCCTCCGTCTTCAATATCAAGCGTCTTTTTGCGGACCCAGTCCGGCAACCCGCTCAATGACATCTCGCGCAACTTTACCGTGCCTGGTCTGCTGCCTGCGATTTCAGCAAAAGAACTGCCGTCCAAAGCCTCCTGACGTATCTCTATGGCCATCAACCCCTTTTCAAGCTCATCTCCGGGACTGTAACCAATGCTCAGCGCAAGGACCCGTTCCTGAAGTTCCTTAAAATACAGTCTTCGATGCTTTTCATAGATATCCATCAACTCTTTTTCCGTAACCGGGGCTGAAGAAAAGCGTGCACTGAAGACGCTGCTGATTTCGCGATATTTGTCAAGATGACCGGTTTCTTTTGCCGACAAGACCTGCGTCTGAGCTTCGCACTGCTTCAGTCGCACTTCAAGCAGCCTGTCCTGATCATAGCGCGCTGACTGTTCTTTCAGAGCTTCCCCATGCTGTAACTCAAGGGCATCTCTCTCTTCAACAGCCTTTGCAAGATCTTTTCGGGCCAGTTGCAGCCTTTTCTCCAATTCCAGGAGGTTTCCAGTTATTCCGGAATTCTCTGCTTCGAGCTTTCTGATCCGTTCAATATAACCTGACATCATACGATCGGAAAGAGCAGAAGTCTGTTTTTCGTCTGCCTGGCCCGTCCCCGGAGGCGCCGTATTAATATCAGGCTTATTAAGAGAATCAAGCTCTTTTTCAGCAAAGGAAACGTACGGACTTTCAGGATACATTCTGATCAGCTTCCGGAAGTCCGGATCGGCCTCAGTCTTTTTGCCCAGTTGAAGGAGAGAGCCGGCCTTATAAAACAAAAAAGCATCGGCAGCCGAACTGTCAGGATACATCTTCAGCAACAGGTCAAAAATCTCAATCGCTTTTCCAAAATCACCGGAAAGATAATCCCTGTATGCCTTTTCAAACAATTCACCTTCATCCGATTCGGCGCTCACCATAACCGGGAAGCAGAGCGTTACTGCGCAAAGAAAGCAAATCAGCGCTGATATATTTTTATAGAAGAACGTTCCCATAACCCTTTCAGCCACTGTTTGAATTTCTCTTCCTGTTTATCGGCAAGGACCTTTGCGTAAATCACATCACTGTTTTTCTCCATAGACAGATACGACTCTGCTGTCCTCTTGTCAACCTTCAATATATATACTCCCTCACTAGTCCAGACAGGATTGCTGACCTCTCCCTCCTTCAATTTAAAAACCACATCATCCAGGGCCGGAATCAAAGTCCCTCGTTCAAAGTCTCCCAGCAGTCCGTTTCTCTCCCTGAGGGATTTATCTGTATGAACCATAAGCATCCTGTCGAACAATTCGCCATTTTTTATCGCAGCAGCAATATTAAGACTACGCAGCTTGAGTTCAGTTATCTCTGTCAGCGTCGGCGCACTGCCCAGCTTGATAAAAATAGCCTTGACAAGGACCTTTTCAGGGTTTTCGAGAAAAAGCCGCAGATTTTGTTCGTAATATCTTTTGATATCGCCCGAGGTCACAACGACCCTAGCATTGACTTCCCTGTTGATCAGTTTTAGCGAAATAAGGTTTTCCTTAAGAAGCATCCTGTATTCAGCAATGGTCATTCCCTCATGGGCAAGCATACTTTCAAGCTCCCCGCCCGATAATCCGCTCTCCCTGAGAAAGTCCTCGATCCCCTGGCTGACCTCATCCTCGCTTGCTGTGAGACCGCTTTCCATCGCCTCCTGAAATATTATTTTTTCCTCAATCAGCTTATCCAGAAAAGAATCCGTGACTGTTTCCCTGTCTGCCGCAGGGTCGGATTTTGAAATAAAACGCCTGTACTCGGTCATGGTTACAGCCTCATTGTTGACGGATGCCAGAATCCTGTCAACCGTCAGGCCAAAACTGACTCCTGCCGACAGGACCAGCGCCAGCGCAGAGAGCGTCGAGGCATGCCATAGCCTGATAACTCTCATCCCTCCGCACTTTCCCTGCTGCGGCGCTCAAAAATAACGGAAAGACAATCATAGGTCCTTGTTATATGCTCCGGAATTACCTTTGTCTCGCCTACAACTGTCATAAAGCCGGCATCCCCTGCCCATCTGGGAACAATGTGCAGATGCACATGCTCTCCCAGGCCTGCTCCTGCGACCTTTCCAAAATTAATACCCACGTTGAATCCTTCAGGCATCATGGCCTCCTTCAGAGACTCAAGACTAAGCTGCATCGTCTTCATGAAGTCAAGGAGAGCCTCGTCTTCAAATCCCTCCATATCCGGAACATGCCTGTTGGGCAGGACCATCAGATGGCCGTTATTGTATGGAAAAGGATTCATGAGAACAAAATGATGTCTGCTCCGGTAAAGGAGCAGGTTGTCCCTGTCCCTGTTGTCATTCAGCTTCTCGCAAAAAATACACCCATCGGTCTTCTTCGGCGAAGTTCTGATATATTCCATTCTCCATGGCGCCCATAAGACATCCATATCTTTGCCCCTTCCGTCAGCGGCCCGGAGGCATGCCAAGCCTGGCTATTGCCTTCTGAGCGTCTGACCATGTAAGAACCTTGTCCTGAGGGTTCCTCAGCAGATATGCCGGATGAAATGTTGGCATTACCGGAATGCCGCCAAAGTCAAAAAAATGCCCGCGGCTGGAAGTAATCTTCAGCTTCGGATCTCCCATAAGCGCCTGCAATGCAATCCTGCCGAGCGTCATGATCACGCGGGGCCTGATAATCGATATCTGTTGTTCGACAAAACCCCGGCAGGCGGCAATTTCGTCATCCTCAGGATCGCGGTTCATGGGCGGTCTGCACTTGACGATATTGGCTATATACACATCTTCTCTGTTCATCCCCATCTTGACAATCAGTTTTGTCAGAAGCATTCCTGCATCACCGACAAAAGGAAGCCCCTGCATGTCTTCTTCTTTTCCAGGAGCTTCTCCGATAAACATAAGTTTTGCGCAGGGACTTCCGGCCCCAAAAACAATTTTCTTTCTATGCCCTGAAAGTTTGCACCTTCGACAGTCGCCGATGTATTCACGCAGTTCGAAAAGCCGCCCCTGCTGACCTGTATCTACTCCTGTCCTGCATGAGCCGGTCTCACCTGCAGCCAATGGAAGATGATCAAAACCAAGCGCCTGATAATAGGCAAGCAGGCTTTTGATATCATCAATAGCAACAGGCATATATCCTTACCGCTCTCCCCACTTCAACTTGGTGCGGAGCACATCAAAATATTCCTTGTCCCGCGGCACAAGGAGTCTGGCCTTGTATTGCGCCTTGCGTATTTCTATAATGTCATCGGTTTTTAAGGCGCAGCCCACCTGGCCGTCGAGGGTAAGAAATACGTCCTCACTTACGGATTTCAAACGGATTTCCATCGCCACATGATCAGGAAGGACAATAGGCCTGTTCGTAAGCGTATGGGAACAGATGGGGGTCAGCACGATACTTCCAAGTGTTGGATATAGGATAGGGCCTCCGGCTGAAAGTGAATAGGCAGTTGAGCCTGTGGGTGTTGAAATAATAAGACCGTCTGCCTTAAACGTTGTGATATAGGTGTTATCGATAGAGGTTTCGAGATCTATGATTCTTGCAAGCGCACCCTTGTTAATGACTACATCATTCAGAACAACATATTCCCAGATATGACTTCCGGCCCTGTTTATACAGGCCTTGAGCATCATGCGCTCTTCCACTGCGCAGCCTCCGGAGAGCATTTGTTCCACCGAGGAGTACATATCCTCCACATTCACTTCGGTCAGAAATCCAAGGCTTCCAAGGTTGATGCCGAGCACCGGAGTCCCCTTGTCAGCGACAAGTCGGACCACGCCCAGCATGGTACCGTCACCTCCAAGCACAAGTATTGCGTCAACAAGCGAGGGAATGTCAGCTCGTTCATAGCCGTCAATATTCATTTGGGCTGCTGTTTCCATATCAACGAAGACCTCGCACCCTTTTTGCCGCAGCCAGGGCAGAAGCTCCTTCAGGATATCCTGAGGCTCTTTTCTGCTGAGTTTACAGATTATGCCAATCCGTTTCATCTATTCCCTCTATCTCAATCTCCCGCGTATCTTCGCCGGTCGGCCTGATCCTCACAGCGACAGCGTCCTGCGGCAAATCACTCTCAGCATGCTCAGGCCATTCAATAACAGCAACTGATTCCTGCCCCAGGCTGTCCCATATGCCGGTACTTTCGAGATCGCTGCTGCCGACAATCCTGTACAGGTCAATATGAACAAACCTTGGAGAACTTTCATATTCTGTAATTATGGTAAAACTTGGGCTGACCACCTCTTCCTGCCTGATACCGAATGCACGGGCAATACCCTTGACCATTGTTGTTTTGCCGGCCCCGAGGCCCCCGTACAGCTTCA
>JAGVHR010000007.1 GCA_020056455.1 Thermodesulfovibrionales bacterium | reverse complement strand
CTTCTGAAGTTTTCAGCGAAGAAGATTACTATCGCGATTATGGTCAATTCAAAAGAGCGGCCAGAGGCGAAAGATGAATGTCCCTTTTCTTAATTTAAAGGACGCCTATATAGAACTGAAAGATGAACTTGATGCTGCATATCAGCGCGTTATGGAATCAGGCTGGTATATTCTTGGCAGGGAAGTAGAAGTTTTTGAAGCGGAATTCGCCGCTTTCTGCGGTGTGCGCCATTGCATAGGAGTCGGTAACGGACTCGAGGCTCTCCATCTTATTCTTCGCGCAATGAATATAGGCCCCGGAGACGAGGTCATAGTTCCCTCGAATACGTATATTGCAACCTGGCTGGCTGTCTCATATGCAGGCGCTGTTCCTGTTCCAGTCGAGCCTGATGAAAGGACATACAATATTGATCCCGGGCGGATTAAGGCAGCCATTACACTACGCACTAAGGCGATCATTGCAGTACATCTGTACGGACAACCTGCTGACATGGACCCTGTTAATGTAATTGCATGGAAGCATGGACTCAGTGTCATAGAAGACGCTGCCCAGGCACACGGCGCCCGTTATCGGGGGAAAAGAACCGGCAGCCTTGGGCATGCCGCAGGCTTCAGTTTTTATCCTGCCAAGAACCTCGGAGCAGCCGGTGATGCCGGTGCCGTAACCACTGATGATGACAAACTTGCTGAGCGTGTCAAGCTGCTAAGGAACTATGGCTCCGGAGTTAAATATCAAAATACCTGCAAGGGTTTCAACTCAAGACTTGATGAATTGCAGGCAGCTGTGCTGCAGGTAAAACTCAAGGCACTTGACGAATGGAACGTGCGAAGGAGGGGCCTGGCAAAATCCTATATTGAAGGACTCTGTGATACAGGACTTACATTGCCGAATGCGCCTGAGTGGCTTGAACCAAGCCTGCATCTGTTCGTTGTAAGTCACGCTGAACGCGACGAACTCCAGCAGCATCTTGAAAAGGAAGGTGTCGGCACAATGATACATTATCCGGTGCCTCCACACATGCAGGAGGCCTATCGGGACCTCGGCATCAGGAAAGGTTCACTCCCCATAAGTGAACAGATGGCCGGAAAAGTTCTGAGCTTGCCGATGGGACCTCACCTGTCGGATGAGCAGCTTTTAAAAACAATTTCTGTTGCCAGGGAATTTTTCAACAAAAAATAGGGTTTATCCCTGTTCCTGACTGCTGCAATCGTATGCGGCCCGGCGCGTAGTGCATATCTTTTGTCCGGCGAAAGCGGGCTATCGTATCCTTCTTCTGTCCATAATATAGATGCTCCTGGCAAAGGACTTTGCGTATTGCTTGAGTTCCGCGACCTTCTGGGATATCTCCAGTGGGTCCCGCACAAGAGTCCTGTCTGTATTTACAACTGCTATGGAGACGGTCATAATGCCGAACATGGCAGGTTTATCGTTTCTGTCAATTGAGATAATGAATCCCTTTCTCGCGTCTTCAGGATCATAATGCCCGACAATCCCTCTGTCAAACTCCTCAATAATCCTGTTACAGATTGGCTGCACCCTGTCAGGCGAACAGATCAGGATAAAATCATCTCCGCCTATATGGCCGAGGAAATCATCAGCAGCCCCGTATTCCATTTTTATTCCGACAAGCATTTCAGCCATCCACTTGATCAGGTCACTACCCCTGGCATAGCTATACCGGTCATTGAAGGCCTTGAAATTATCCAGATCGATAAGGCAGAAAGAAAAGCGTTGGGTCTCGTTCAGCCTTATCAGGAGCTCCTTTTCTATAGCAAGGTTGCCGGGCAGCTTGGTCAGAGGGCTTGCGTCAAGATTTATTACTTCGAGTTCCTTGAGTCTCGATGACATCTCCCTGAACGATATGGCAAGGTCTGCAAGCTCGTCAGCCCCCTTTATCTCGGGCATACTGTCGAAATCGCCGCTCCGGATTGAGTTGGTTGCCTCTTTCAGCCGCTCAATAGCAGCATTGAGATGATTGGTTATCAGGGTGGCAATAGCCAGCCCAAATACAAAAGAGGTGGCGCTCAGGATAATCATGATAAGCAGCGCCCTTTCACTCAATGAGTTTGACTGGCTGATATGGAGGTTCTGCCCGGCTTTAATCTTTGTATCCATCTCTTTCAGGGACAGAAGGACAGAGTTGAATTGCGCCTTAAGTTCACGGCCGGAGAGCTCCTCTGCGTCCCGCTCCTTATGGTCCCTGAGAAGCTGGATCTCCCGGGCAAAAAGGGCGGCATATTTACCATGCAGAGCGGTGAGCGCTTTTACTTCCTGCGCGATATCAGGCTCCGTCTTTTCTATTTCCGCAAGGAGGTCCTTGAATTCTCTGCTCCTTTGCAGAAACAGGCTCTCTGCGTCCTGCTGTTGAAGCATCAGGAACCTTTTTTCGTAAAGGTCCTGGGCATGCATACTGTCGCTCAGCCTGGACAGTTTTTCGCCTGCTGCCATGGAGCTGACGACAATGTCCTTTGTTATAGCGTTTAGTTGCTTCAGGCTGAAAATAGCATAGGACCCGACAAGGAGCGTAAAGGAGATCATCACAATATATCCGAGAAAGATTTTCTGGCGCAGTGAAAAATTCATACAGGATATGCTGCCATGTCAATCAGGACAGACTTGTAAAAATGTGAATGTCATGGATTCCCTCCCCTCATGCCTTATGGAAAATAAACATGTTATTATTGAACCTAAGACCTCAATGGAAAAAGTATAACAGATGTCAGAAAAAACCTTCAATAAGGCCACAACCCGATGACAGAAACAATAACCGGTCTTTTCCGGAGCGCCGCGTTAACCTGGCCTGACAATACTGCCTTCCATTATTTCCGTGGTACGTGGAACCATATATCTTACCGGGAGTTATCCTTCAAGGTGGCAGCGCTTGCCTCTCAACTGATCAATAAAGGGCTGAAACACAGCGATCGTACAGCCATTTTCTCTGAAAACCGTTACGAATGGTGCGTTGCCTATCTGGCTGCACTCTCAGCAGGCTGCATTATTGTCCCTCTTGATTCTCAGCTCAACGCCGAGGAGGTCAGGACACTGCTGACCGATGCCGAAGCAGGCGCCATTTTCCATAGCAGCGCAACAGCAGACCGGCTGACTGCATATGCGGAGCACTTCCGTCAGAACACCGGCCGTGATCTCCTGAAGATTGATTTCGACTCTTTGGAATATCAGAATATGGAAAGGACAGCTGCTGCGGGAGCTTTTTATAAAAACAGGCCGGAAGAAACAGCATCAATAATCTACACGTCAGGGACGACCGGAAATCCCAAGGGAGTCATGCTTTCTCATAATAACTTCTGCACTGATGCCAGGGCGCTCATAGATGCCCGTATAGTTACTCACGAAGACAATGTCCTGTCAGTTCTTCCCCTGCATCATACCTATGCCTTTATGTGCACATTCCTGGTGCCGATTTTTCTCGCGGGGGCAATTACCTATCCCCTGAGCATAAAAGGACCTGATATGATATCAGCCATACAGGGGCAAGGCGTGAGCATTGTAATAGGAGTGCCACAGTTGCTCGGCATGATACGAAACGGCATATTAAACAAAATTCGTTCCCTTCCCCGTCTTCCCGCCTTTCTTCTGATACAGCTACTTGCGATATCCGGGACTGTCCGGCGGCAACTTGGCCTCAATTTCGGGAAATTCCTCTTCAGGTCTGCGCACCGGAATTTCGGCCCGCGTTTCAGGTTTTTTGCAAGCGGCGGAGCAAAGCTTGACCCGGCGATCATGGAAGATCTTGGGGCCCTCGGCTTTACTGTGCTTGAGGGTTATGGACTCACTGAAACCTCTCCGGTTGTGACCTTTAACCCTCCTGAGAAACAAAAAGCAGGCTCTGCAGGCAAGCCCCTCCCTTCAGTTGAGCTCAGGATCGCAAATCCTTCCGGAGCAGGCGAAGGAGAGATTGAGATAAAAGGCCCCATGGTTATGCAGGGCTATTACAAAAGATCCTCTGCAACGGCTGAAGTACTCCAGGACGGATGGTTCAGAACAGGTGATATCGGCAGGTTTGACAGCGACGGATACCTCTTCATCACCGGCCGCTCCAAAGAAGTGATCGTGCTGAGTTCAGGGAAAAATATCTATCCTGAAGATGTTGAAAAAATATATCTCGGCTCAAGGCTGATAACAGAGATATGCGTTACAGGGGTCGAACATCAGGGCATAACAGAATCCCTGCATGCTGTAATCGTCCCTGACTTTGAGTATGCGAAACAGGCGCATATTGCAAACCTCCGGGATGCTGTCAAGTGGGAGATCAATGATATTTCCGGCAGGCTGCCTTCTTATATGAGGATAAAAGGATTTTCTCTCAGGAAAGATCCCCTGCCGAGAACACCGCTCGGCAAGCTGCGCCGCTTCATGATAAAAGCCTCCCAGGAACGGTCCGGGCCTGATAACAGGGCCCTGCGTGCAGCCGAAGCGCCTGGGGATGAGCTCAGCAGAAAAGTGCTTCAGGCGGTCACTGATATAGCTGGCTTGAAAGAGAAAATACATTCTGAAGACAACCTCGAACTGGACCTTGGCCTTGATTCTCTTTCAAAAATTGAACTTGTGGCAGCTCTCGAACAAGCTTTTACCATAAAACTTTCCGAAGATTTCATGTCTGATGTTCACACTGTCGGAGAACTCGCAGGGAAAATCCGTTTCTCATCAACTGGCCCTCAGATCAGCCGGATTGAAAGGACAGGATGGAAGGAGATCATATCGGACGGACCAGAGGAGCAGATAATTCTGGAGAAACCTGAGGCACTGATGATCTCCGCAAGGGTAGCGTATGGTGTTTTAAAAATCCTAATGAAGCTTTTCTTCCGCCTTGAAGTCAAAGGGACTGAAAATATCCCCTTCTCAGGAAGTTTTATCCTCGCCCCAAACCATACAAGTTATCTTGACGGCTTTATTGTTGTGCTTTCCCTGCCGTTTTCTTTTTTCAGGAACCTGTACTCTCTCGGGACCAGTGATTTTTTTGCCGGCGCGCTGAAAAGCAGGATTGCCAGGATCAGCCATGTTATCCCGATTGACTCATCTTCCTATCTCAACAGGGCGCTTCAGACCTCAGCCCATGTTATCAGGCATGGCCGCTCGCTCTGCGTATTTCCGGAAGGAGGCCGTTCAGCAGACGGCAGTCTCCTTGAGTTTAAGAAAGGGCTTGGCATTCTCGCACTTGAGATGGAAGCGCCCGTTGTTCCTGTGTATATCAAAGGGGCCTTCGAGGCGTTTCCGAGGACTGCGTCATTCCCGAGGCCTGCAAAGATCTCTGTCATATTCGGGAGACCGCTCTCAGCAAAGGACATTGATTTATCGGAAAAGCCCGCGGATATGGATAGCTACCAGTATTTCGCCTCGATGGTACGGGAGAGGGTATTTGAACTGTCGCGGTCAGCGTAATGCATTTGCAGAAATCTTTAAGAACCGCTCCTGAGCCGCCTGCCTGACAAGCTTTATCCCTTGTGAGCGCAACCTCTGGAGAGCCTCTTCTGATACAAGTCCTCTCAGGAACTGTTCTCTCCTTTTTTTATCATGGATACAGGCAAGTGCCTTCCTCCGCATGGTGCGAACAAACCTCAGATATGCCCCTGTCTCAGCGCCATAAGTCTTTTCAAGCTCTTTCCTGATTGATTTGGAAAAGGCCGGACTCGCCCCTCCTGTGGAGATGGCTATGGTAAGCAGCCCTCTTTGAATGATCGATGGCGCAATAAAAGTGCATTGCTCAGGCATGTCAACGACATTGACCAATGAAGGGCCGTCAAGCGCAACCTGTGAGTTGACGGAAGGCTTGTCTGTAGCGGCTATAACCAGGAAACTTCCTGCAAGATCTCCCTGACGGTAACTTCGGGCAATATGGCGGATATTCTTTTTCAGTTTTTCCTTGCGAAGCCGGTCCGTAAGCAGGGGACTTATGACCGTGACCGCAGCGCCTGCCCTGAGAAGCATAAGGACCTTTCGTTCTGCTATTGGGCCGCCGCCAACAACAACTGCCTGTTTTTCCTTGAGATTGAGAAAAGCCGGATAATATTCCACGGAAGGATGCGGGAGCTGTTACTTCTTATACTGCTTCTTTGACAGGGAAGCAAGCTCTTTCCTGGCTTCGTTTGTGAAAGGGCTGCCTGGATATTTATCTATCAGAAGGTTCAGGGAGACCTCTGCCTTTTCTATCATACCCGCGCCTCTATAGGCTTCTCCGAGTTTCAGCAGGGTCTGGGCCTCCTTTTTATAATCAGGAAATTTTCTCAGAAGGGTCTCAAAGCGGTCTATAGCTGATTGATATGATTTCTTCTTCAGATAGAATTCGCCGACGAGGAATTCATAATCG
>JAGVHR010000220.1 GCA_020056455.1 Thermodesulfovibrionales bacterium | reverse complement strand
GAACTCAAAGAGGCCAGGCGCAGGGCAAAGGACGCTTTCGAAAAGACAAAAGAAGAGGGATTGAACATGCAGCGTGTACTGCTTGCGGAGGCTGAGTCCGAGTCGTCGGCCATGCTTCAGAAGGCCCGCGAGGAACTGAAGTCAGAAGCAGACAAGGCAAGGGTCACGCTAAAGTCTGATGCCGAGAAATTCTCTGAAGAGATTGTAAGGAAGCTGGTAGCGGCATGATGAACGGAAATCCGATGTCCAAAGTCATAAGCAGCAAAGTTAATAAAATATTATCAGTAACTTTGGTTTGTTTGATTTTTGGTGTCTGCTGTTTGCCTGCTGCATTTGCGAGCGGAGGCGAACAAGAGGCCCCTCAGTCGCTTCTTAAGACCTATGCTCCTGCAATACTCAATTTTCTGATTCTGGTGTTCCTGCTTGCATTCATGATGAAGAAGATGGACATCAAGGGTTACTTCAAGAAGCGGACAGAACTTATTGAACAGTCTCTCAGGGAGGCGCGGGAGGCCAAAGAGCTTGCTCAAAAAGCGCTGTCCGAGGTTGAGGGAAGGTTGAAGATCAGGGACGAGGAGGTTGATGAGATCCTTGCTGCCGCGAAGGAGTCAGGTGATAGGGAAAAGCGCCGAATCGTGGAAGAGGGAATGAGACTTAAGACCCGGATTATCGAGCAGATGAAGGGAAATATAGATTTTGAGGTGAAAAGGGCAAAGGAGGCGATCAAGCAGGAAGCCGTTGAGATTGCCATGGAGCTTGCCGAAAAGAAGTTGAAGGACAAACTCACCCAAGAGGAGCAGGTCAGGCTGCTCGAAGAATCCATCGCAAAAATAGAGGGAAAAAATTGAAGCCGGTAAAGGGAGCTAAACGTTACGCCAGGATGTTTATTAACGTCGTGGGCATGGAGACCGCAGCGCAGGCGCTTGCAGAGCTGTCGGCAGTTGCCCGGCTTATGGTGATGAGCGGGGAGTTCAGAAGTTTTATGCTGAGTCCGGGATTTACTCAGGCTGAAAAGGAATCTGCGCTCAGAATGATTGCAGAGAGGTCCGGGATTTCCGGCACTGTCGTAAAATTTATTATCCATCTGACGGACAACCGGGTTGTGGGCGCGCTCTCCGGAATTGTGAAGGCAGCGACAGCCATATATCTCGAAAAGAAGAAGCAGGCAAAGGCAATTGTGTTTACGCCTGTTGAAGTGACAAAGGGCAATGAAGAGAGGCTGAAGGCCTCACTGAAAAAATTGGTTGACCGGGATATTGAGATCGAATACGTTATCGATCCTTTACTGCTCGGCGGAATACTGGTAAAGGTGGGCAGTACGATGTATGACAGCAGCATAAAGGGCCAACTCAGACTATTAAAAGATGAGCTTATAAAGGGGTGATCTGATGGAGATTAAAGTAGATGAAATAAGTGAACTGCTGAGGAAACAGATAGCTGACTTTGAGAAGAAAGTTGATGTGAGCGAAGTCGGTTCGGTCATTTCCGTCGGCGATGGTATCGCAAGGGTCTACGGACTTGAAAAATGCATGGCATCCGAACTTCTTGAATTCTCCAACGGCATTATGGGTATGGCCCTGAACCTCGAAGAGGACGCGGTGGGTGCTGTCCTTTTTGGTGAGGACACGCATATACACGAGGGCGATGTTGTGAAGCGTACGGGGAGGATTATGTCGGTTCCTGCGGGAGAGGCATTGCGCGGACGCGTTGTTAATGCGATCGGCCAGCCGATCGACGGCAAAGGCCCTATCAATACGAAAGAGCTGCGCATAGTTGATGTTGTGGCCCCCGGCATTATCGAGAGAAAATCAGTTCATGAGCCCCTTCAGACCGGCCTTAAGGCAATTGACGCAATGATCCCCATTGGCCGGGGACAGCGCGAACTTATTATCGGTGACCGCCAGACCGGCAAGACTGCCGTTGCGATCGATGCCATCATCAACCAGAAGGGTGGGGATGTTACCTGCATCTATGTCGCTGTCGGCCAGAAACAGTCAAACGTCGCCCGTGTTGTGAAGATCCTTGAAGAGCACGGCGCGCTTGAACATACTATCGTCGTTTCCGCTACGGCAAGCGATCCTGCTCCGCTTCAGTACATCGCGCCTTATACCGGTTGTGCTATGGGTGAATTTTTCAGGGACAACGGCAAGCATGCGCTGATTGTCTATGATGACCTGTCCAAACAGGCCACAGCATACCGTCAGCTTTCGCTGCTTCTCCGCAGACCGCCTGGACGTGAGGCATTCCCCGGCGACGTTTTCTATCTCCATTCCAGGCTGCTCGAAAGGTCTGCAAAGCTTTCTGATGAGCTTGGGGCCGGATCGCTTACTGCGCTGCCGATCATCGAGACACAGGCAGGGGACGTGTCAGGCTATATCCCTACAAACGTTATTTCTATTACTGACGGCCAGATTTATCTTGAGCCTGAACTCTTTTATGCCGGCGTTAGGCCTGCAGTCAACGTTGGTCTTTCTGTCAGCCGCGTCGGCGGCGCTGCCCAGACCAAAGCCATGAAGCAGGTTGCCGGAACGCTGAGACTTGATCTTGCGCAGTTCAGGGAGCTTGCGGCCTTTGCCCAGTTCGGCAGCGACCTTGACAAATCAACCCTGGCCCAGATCGAAAGAGGAAAGAGGATGGTTGAACTGCTGAAGCAGGGCCAGTATGTTCCCATGTCCATGGTCGAGCAGGTTGCCGTTCTTTTTGCCGCGACTCAGGGGTTTATTGATGATGTCCCGGTTGAGGCCATCAAAAAATTTGAGGAAGAGTTCCTGCAGTATATGAAGGACAGAAAGGCTGACGTTATGAAGGAACTCGAAGATAAAAAGGCGATTGACGATAACCTTAATGCAAAGCTGAAACAGGCTATCGGGGACTTTAAAAAGGGTTTCCAGGCATAGCGGCATTGGCCCGTGCTTTTGGGATATCCACGAAAATAAGGCTCATTTCCATAAGGGATAATTAATGGCGACATTACGCGATATAAAGAGACGAATCAAGGCTGTACAGAGCACGAGCAAAATCACCAAGGCCATGAAGATGGTGGCTGCCTCAAAGTTCAGGAAGGCCCAGCAGAGGATGTTCGAGCTAAGGCCTTATGCTGAGCGGATGAATGTCATCCTGTCCGGTCTCGCAGGCAGCGTTGAAGGTGATATGCACCCCCTTCTTGCTGTAAGGCCCCGGAAGAACGTGGAGGTTTTTGTCGTAACCAGTGACAGGGGGCTCTGTGGGGCGTTCAATACGAATATTCTCAAGGCCGCATCAAAACATATTGCTGATCTCAGAACAGAAGGGTTCAATGTAACGGTAAGCGCTGTCGGCAGGAAGGCAAAAGACTATTTTAAGAGAAGGAATGTTGTGCTCAGGAACTCCTGGACAGGCATATCCGGAAAGATATCTTACTCCAATGCCCAGGAGATAGCAGTCGATGTCATTGAAAGCTACACCAATGAAACAGTGGATGAAGTCATTATTGTCTATAACGAGTTCAAGTCAGTGGTTGCTCAGAAGGTCGTGATTGCCAGGCTTCTTCCTTTGGCGCCCATTGCATCGGCTGAAGCTGATTTGCCGGTATTCAACTTTATTTATGAGCCATCAATTGAAGAGATCTTCGGCAAGCTTGTTCCTAAAAACGTGGAAATACAGATCTACAGGGCGCTTCTTGAGTCTCAGGCCTCGGAAGAGGCTGCGAGGATGTCTGCCATGGAAAATGCGACAAAGAGCGCCAACGAGATGATATCGAGGCTCTCGCTTCAGTATAACAAGGCGCGCCAAGCCTCGATCACCAAGGAACTTATGGATATCGTGGGCGGCGTCGAGGCACTGAAAGGATAAATTTAAGGTTAACGCAATGAATATAAACCCGGGGGTACAAGCATGAGTAACAATACAGGAAAAATTTCTCAGGTTATCGGCGCTGTTGTCGATGTGGAGTTCGAAGGCAAGATGCCGGACATCCTGAACGCCATCAAGGTCGAACAGAAGGGCGATGCGTCAAAAGGCATCCCTGATTTCGATCTCACACTTGAGGTGGCTTCGCACCTCGGAGACAACAAGGTCAGAACTGTTGCTATGCAGCCAACTGACGGACTTGTCAGGGGAATGGCAGCAGTAGACACTGGTATGCCTATCACTGTCCCTGTCGGCAAGGGCGCACTCGGCAGGATACTGAACGTTGTCGGCGACCCTGTTGACAAGCTCGGTCCGGTCAAGTCTGAAAAAAGACTGCCCATTCACAGGGCTGCGCCTGACTTCGCTTCGCAGGAACCTGTAACCCAGGTGTTTGAGACAGGCGTCAAGGTCTTTGACCTGCTTGTTCCGTTTGTCAGAGGCGGCAAAATGGGCATGTTCGGCGGCGCAGGTGTGGGCAAGACAGTTGTTATTATGGAGATGATCCATAACATAGCCATGAAGCACGGCGGCGTCTCGGTCTTTGCCGGGGTCGGCGAGCGTACAAGAGAGGGTAATGACCTCTATGGTGAAATGAAGCATTCGGGTGTTCTTGAAAAGGTCTCTCTGATCTATGGCCAGATGAACGAGCCGCCCGGAGCAAGGGCAAGAGTTGCGCTTACAGCGCTGACTTGTGCTGAGTATTTCAGGGATGAGGGCCAGGATGTTCTCATCTTTATCGATAATATATTCAGATATACCCTCGCCGGAGCAGAACTTTCCGCTCTCCTGGGCAGAATGCCTTCCGCTGTGGGATACCAGCCGACTCTTGGAACGGACATGGGTATCCTTCAGGAGAGGATCACGACCACCAAGAAGGGAGCTATCACATCAATGCAGGCGATCTATGTGCCTGCAGACGATCTGACAGACCCGGCTGTTGCAACGGCCTTTACTCATCTCGACGGCACAGTTGTTCTTTCAAGGCAGATATCCGAGCTTGGCATATATCCTGCTGTTGACCCGCTCGACTCCACATCCCGCATCCTTGACCCCAAGGTCATTGGCGATGACCATTATGCTGTGGCACGAAGCGTGCAGAAGATCCTCCAGCGGTATAAAGAGCTTCAGGATATTATCGCGATACTGGGCATGGAAGAGCTTTCTGAAGACGACAAACTGACTGTTTCCAGAGCCAGAAAGATGCAGAGATTCCTGAGCCAGCCCTTCCACGTTGCTGAGGTATTTACCGGAAGGCCCGGTAAGTATGTAAAGATTGCCGATACCATCAGGGGCTTCAAGGCGATTGTCGACGGTAAGTATGATGACGTTCCTGAGCAGGCATTCTATATGTGCGGCGGCATTGAAGAGGTTGAAGAGAATGCGCGCAAACTTGGCTGGACGAGCTAACAATGGCTGAAGGGAAACTTCTTCTTGAAATAGTCACGCCTCAGGGCCTTGTCTTCAGCGAAGAGGTCGATGAGGTAACCGGGACCGGCAGCGAGGGAGAGTTCGGTGTGCTTCCTGGTCATGTGCCGTTTGTGACCATCCTGAAGATCGGTATGCTCACCTGCAAGAGAGGCAATGAACTCAAGATCTTCTTTGTGAACTGGGGATATGCAGAGATTGGCGCTGATAAGGTCATGGTCCTTGCCGACAGCGCTGAGCGGTCGGATGAGATCGATGTCGAGCGCGCCCGCGCAGCCATGAAGAGGGCTGAGGAGCGGCTCAAGAAGGCAGAAGAAGTTGACTTTAAGCGAGCGGAATCATCTCTTGAACGCGCTGTGACGAGGATGCAGGTAGTAGAACTGAGAAGGCTGAAATAGCTTTTTTATATAATTAGATATGACTTTTTAGGGTCCATATCCGTTATGATGGAGTGTTTTTTTGAAGGGCTGGCAGTGTCAACTTTCCCTGATATGTATTCAGAGCTGTTCTGAGCGCCGGCTCAATCGCAGCTTTTTCAATCCCCATTTCCGCAATCATTAAAATATACGGCAGAGTGGCGTTGGTCAGCGCCAGGGTTGAGGTCCTCGGGAATGCTGCCGGCATATTGGCTACAGTGTAATGGATGACACCGTCCACTTCATAGACCGGGCTGTCATGAGTTGAAGGTCTGGAGGTTTCCGCACAGCCTCCCTGGTCTATAGAGACATCCACTAAAACTGAGCCTCTTTTCATGGACTTCAGCATTCCCCGTGTTATCAGTATCGGCGTTCTGCCGCCGGGCACAAGCACAGCGCCGATGACTATATCCGCATCTTCTATCTCTTTCTGAATATTCGAAGGGGTGAGAGACAGGGTTTTTACCCGTCCCATGAATATCTCATCAATTGTCCGGAGCCTTTCGATGCCCCTGTTCAGCACAATGACATCCATGCCGAGGCCTGAAGCGAGCCGGGCTGCATTGAATCCGACTACTCCCGCGCCCAGAATGACAGCCTTGCCTGGCCTTACACCTTCAATGCCGCAGGGAAGCACACCAGCGCCCTTATGGACTTTTTGCAAAAAGAACGCTCCCATAAGAGGCGCCATCCTTCCGGCAATCTCGCTCATCGGAGTGAGAAGAGGAAGTGTGTTGTTCTTTTCGAGAGTTTCATATGCAAAGGCTGCTATTTTTTTCCGTAAGAGAAGGTCTGTAAGTTCACGATTCGGAGCAAGATGCAGATATGTGAAGAGAGCCTGGTTTTCCCTGAGCAGATCATATTCAGGAGGAAGGGGTTCCTTGACCTTGACGACAAGTTCGGCCATTGTGAAAATGTGCTCCTTTTCCATGACGGCTGCCTCTGCACTCAGGTACTCCCTGTCAGAAAAGCCGCTGCCGTCTCCGGCGCCGGGTTCGATCACAACGGTATGGCCGTGTTTTCGGAGTTCCGCAGCCCCTGCGGGTGTGAGCGCAACGCGATATTCTTCTGTTTTGCTCTCTTTTGGTATACCGACAATCATTTTCAACCTCTGATATGGATATTTTATCTCATTGTAACACAGAAGGTCTGATCCCCTCTGTCGGTGGCTGTCCGCTTTTTTGTATAATCATGAGGCTCTTGCAAAGTATTGCAATTCCCATTTTTGTCATTCCGAGGCGAAGTGAGGAATCTCTTGCTATCAATGACTGATAAGACCTCTCACTTTGCTCGAGGTGACTGAGTGAGGACTTTCGCAAGAGGCCCATAAACGAAAACTTGCTGATAAGTGGCCAAAAGAACCGTTGAGTGGCATTTATTGCTTGCAAATAATACACAATGACGGTATATTGTTAGCATGAATCGTAAAATTGCAAAAAAACTTATTGCATGGAAAAATTCTGCTCAACGAAAACCGCTGATTTTGCGTGGTGCGCGGCAGGTTGGTAAGACGTTTTCGCTCAGAGAATTCGGGCAAAAGGAATTCAGGAATTGTCATTATTTTAATTTTGAAGAAGATGAGCGGATTTCGCAGATATTCGAAAAAGACCTTAAGCCGCAGCGCATCATCGATGAACTGCGGTTTTACCGAAACAGCAATATCGATCCTGGGCAGGACATCGTCATTTTCGACGAGATCCAACGCTGCGGCCGCGCCTTGACCAGCTTAAAATATTTTTACGAAGAAATGCCCCATTGTGCAGTGTGCGCCGCAGGGTCGCTTCTTGGGGTCGCATTGAATGTCGAGCCGTTTCCTGTTGGGAAAATTGAATTTCTCGATCTGCATCCGCTGGATTTTGAGGAATTTCTGGAAGGGACCGGAGAGGAAGAGCTTTGCGGGCTCCTGCAGAATCGGAATCTTCATGAGCCCTATCCGGCGCTTGCGCATGACCGGTTGTGGGAACAGTGGAAGCGGTATCTTGTCACAGGAGGATTGCCGTCTGTTGTGCTTGCCTATGCGAATGATCGGACCAACCTGTTTGAAGCAATGATCCGGGTCCGAAAAATCCAACGCGATCTTTTCAGCGCATACCTTGCGGATATTGCAAAACACAGCGGAAAAACAAACGCGATCCACCTCGAACGGTTGTGGCGCAATGTCCCGGCGCAGCTTGCCCGGAACATTGATGGTTCGGCCCCGAAGTTCAGGTTTAAAGATGCGGTCCCGGGTATGCGCGGTTTTGAAAGGCTGAGCGGCTCGATCGACTGGCTTGCAAATGCCGGGCTTATTCTTAAAACCTTTACAATAGATACGGCGGCAATACCGCTTTCCGCATATTCTTCCGAAAACAAATTCAAACTCTATATGTTTGATGTTGGAATGCTGGGCGCAATCAGCGACATTCAACCGGCGACGATATTGCAGTACGGTTTCGGAAGTTATCAGGGATATGTTGCCGAAAACTTTGTGGCCCAGGAATTGAAAGCGTCAGGGACGGCAAATCTGTATTGCTGGACGGGAAGAACAGCTGAAGTTGAATTTCTGCTTTCAACCGACCTCGGTATCGTTCCCCTGGAAGTCAAATCGGGAAGAGTGACGCACTCGAAAAGCCTTGGTGTTTTTGAAGCACGGTATCATCCGGAACGGTCGTACGTATTGTCTGCGCGTAATAGCGAATGTAAAGGAAAACGCTGCTTGGCGCCGATTTATGCGGTGGGAACGGTTGAACGGGATTTAGCAAACCGTGCCCCGAAATTATGACCCCGCGCGGGGAGTATCGAGTTGAGGGCTGTTAAGTACTCTCGAAAATCAATATGGACAAATTTCCTATATACCAACTTGGTATATCATGATAATAATGAGTAAAAGCCAACTAAACTTTCATCAGACATCTTGATTTTAATAATAAATTTCTCTTTCAACTCGGTCCCTAATATGCTATATTCTTTCAAGAACGCGGAAAAAACCAAGTTGGTATAATCATTATTAGCTTAAGAAGAATATGAGACAATTTATTATAGATAATGTACCGTGGAT
>JAGVHR010000149.1 GCA_020056455.1 Thermodesulfovibrionales bacterium | reverse complement strand
CCTGACTTCAGATACTCCAACTGCTCAGGCTGCGCTCTATAACAATTCAGCCTGATGTCTCAATGACCAGAGGGTAACATAGGGACTAAACTGTTACAAGATTCATAAGATGACCCGCTCACGTTTTTGTGCAATTCTTTCACTATAAGCCTTTCGGAGAGCAGCATAAAACGGTTGAAAGTCGTTCTCCATAATTTGCGCTTGGACTGTTTCATATGGTTGATTTTGCAAACATGCAAGAACGGTTTTTTTGAGAACTCCCGCATCAGACAGGCAAACAGCCACGGCATGACGCACCCCGGGAATAACCAACTTATTTAATCTCTGGCCTGTAGTTTTTTCTAGTCGTTCAACATGGTTAGCATCTACACATTTGTCATCGAAAAGAGCCCAGATAGATGAAACGTTTCTACACCCCTCACATCCATCGCTAAACAGCCCATTCCATTGGAATGCTGTTCCGGGGCGAAAACGTGTTTCCCATGGCACCAAATCAGAGGCCAGAGTCGTAATAGGAGATATTGCCACTACGTTATCGGCCCCCAACACGTCTGCAAAAGCTAAAGCCCCATATGCACCCATGCTCGATCCGTAGGTGTGGATTTTCTTGAACATTTTAATATATTTTAATATCTCGTCTGATGAAAGAAATTCTCTTATATCTTTGGTTCGATACCAGTTCGCTTCAAATGGCAGTATAGAAATCACGGCATAGTGATTATCTAACAAAAATTTTTCGCCGAAACCCGTTCTCAACAAGTTCGCACGATCTATCCCGCCAAGCGCCGATTCGAAGGTCACAACCACCTCATCAGTGTTATTTGGGATCACGAATCGAACAACAGCGGAATCAAGAGGAATCAAAAATAAATTAAAAAATTCTTCTCTTCTCTTCTCTTCTCTTCTCTTGCCATATATTTAAGTGCCCTCAGGACTTCCCCCGGAAGTCGTATATTGGTTGCTATCGTTGAAGATATTATCTACATCCCGCCAAGCCTTTGTCAATAAGAAACCCCTTATTTGTGCAATAATATTTTCACCTCGTTGGTGTTGGATCTTTCTTCGCAGAACTATATTTAACATCCTGCTATTGCAGGGCCAAAGAGTTTCTTTTATTTTTTTGGTGGTGAATCAGGGAGGGGCGCTGCGCGCATTATGATATAATGAGCGAAATTGAAATTTTGCCGGAGGAAGCAATAATGACCATCGAAGAATTGATCGCCGCACTTCAAAAAGGTTCAGGGGCGCTGAAGGCCCAGGCTGCGGAGGAACTCGGGAAATCAAAAGACAGACGCGCTGTCAGGCCGCTCACTGACGCTCTTAATGACATAAATCCGGCTGTAAGAAATAATGCAGCCTATGCACTTGCAGAACTCGGCGCCTCAGAGGCTATTCCGAAGATCGCCTCCCTGCTCAGGGACGAGGATGAATGGGTAAGGAAAAGCGCTGCCAAATCCCTCGGAGTGCTTAAAGCGCACATCTCAGTGGATGATCTTATTGCAGCTCTCAACGATCCTTCTTATATGGTAAGGAAAAACGTTGCAAGAAGCCTTGGCCGGATAGGCGGGGAAACCGCTGAAAAAGCCCTTGAGCAGGCTGTCTCAGACCCTGATAAAATTGTTGCCCACGCGGCCAGAAAGGCATTGGATAAGCTCAGGGGCAATTAGTCCCCTACTGCCTGTAATAATCCCTGAACCACTTCACAAATTTTGACAGGCCCTCCTCAATCCTGATCGAAGGCTGGAAGCCCACATCCCTGATCAGATCATCGATATCAGCGTAAGTGGCAGACACATCGCCGGCCTGGATCGGCAGGAGGTTCTTCTTTGCCTTTTTCCCAAGACAGTTCTCAAGCACTTCGATGAAATGCATAAGTTCAACCGGGTTGTTATTGCCGATATTGTAGAGCCTGTATGGCGCATAACTTGTTGACGGGTCCGGCAAGTCGCCTGCCCAGAGCGGGTCCGGCTTCGGGATCTTTTCCATGACCCTTGCTATACCCTCCACGATATCATCAATATAGGTAAAGTCTCGCTGCATTTTGCCATAGTTAAAGACATCTATCGTTCTGCCTTCAAGGATCGCTTTAGCGAAAAGAAAGTATGCCATGTCCGGCCTGCCCCATGGGCCATAGACTGTAAAAAATCTGAGCCCGGTGCAGGGCACTCCGTAGAGACTTGCATAAGTATGGGCCATAAGCTCGTTGGATTTCTTGGTTGCAGCATAAAGCGATACAGGATGGTCAACATTGTGATGCACGGAAAAGGGCATCTTTGTGTTGGCCCCATAAACAGAACTCGATGACGCAAAAACAAGATGCCTGACGCTGTTATGTCTGCAGCCCTCAATTATATTCAGAAACCCGCTGACATTGCTGTCAATGTAGGCATAGGGATTTACGAGAGAATACCGGACCCCGGCCTGGGCTGCAAGGTTCACTACAATATCGAAGTTCTCTTCGCTGAAGAGCCTCTGCATGGCGACCCTGTCTTCAAGGGCAATAGGCACATGCCTGAACCCAGGGGCACCGGTTATCAGTCTGAGACGGTCGCGTTTGAGGTTGACGTCATAATAGTCGTTTAGAATATCGAGGCCCACGACCTCGTCCCCTTGCTCAAGCAACCTCTTTGAAAGGTGAAACCCAATGAAACCTGCAGCGCCTGTGATGAGGACTTTTGCCATGGAGCCAAGTTACCTTTCTGTATAACATAAAATTTAATCGACTTGGAGATAGTTTCAATATTATACTAAATAAATCTGTCGACCATGTAAAAAGCCGTAAAATCTATTGAAATGTTTTATCGAGGGCCAAGAGATGGAAAAAGAGAATAAAGAACGAAATATTAAATGGCATAAGCCGAGAATAACAAAAAATGAGAGACGGACGCAAAACAGGCACAAATCCACCCTGATCTGGATAACCGGACTGTCTGCCTCGGGTAAATCAACTATTGCAGTTGAGCTTGAGCACAGGCTGCATAAAGACAATGTGCGGACCTTTGTTCTTGACGGAGATAATATCAGGCACGGGCTGAATAAGGACCTTGGGTTCAGCGCAGAGGACAGGAAGGAAAACCTCAGGCGTGTCGGCGAGGTTGCAAAATTACTGGTGGATGCCGGTATCCTTACTATCGCAGCTTTCATATCTCCTTACACAGTAGACCGGGAAGCGATCCGCGCATTATTTGATCCTGAAGAAAATGAATTCATTGAAGTATATCTCAGATGTGATCTGTCTGTTTGCGAGATCAGAGATCCCAAAGGCCTCTATAAAAAGGCCAGGGCAGGGGAAATACCGCTTTTTACCGGGATTTCCGACCCCTATGAAGCCCCGGAAGCTCCTGAAATAATTATTGAAAGCGGCTCCCAAAGCCTGAATGAGTGCGTTGATAAAATCATCTGTCACCTCAGAGAGAAGGCCATCATTTGAAAACTGGTCATATGGGTTCTCTTAAGGACAGTATTCCTTCTCTTCTTCCTGTGGTTATCAACACAGCGCATCTTGCCGGCGCGGCAATTCTGGAGGTCTACGGGACAGAATTCACTGTTGAACACAAAAAAGACAATAGTCCTCTGACTATGGCCGACCAGCGTTCGCATGATATCATTATGTCCGGACTCAACAGTATCCCAAGTCCGCAACTCCCGGTCTTGAGCGAAGAAGGGAAAAACATCCCGTATGAAGACCGGCAAGCCTGGCAGGACTTCTGGCTCGTAGATCCGCTTGACGGCACCAAGGAATTCATCAGAAGAAACGGGGAGTTCACGGTTAATATTGCCCTTATACATATGGGTAGTCCGGTCATGGGAGTTATTCATCTGCCGGTCAAGGGCATTACCTATTTCGGAGCAGAAGGCCTTGGCTCGTATAGGACCGAGCTCAGCGCCGGGGCTGCCTGGAATTCTATAGATGCGATACTTGGGGCTGCTGTCAAACTCCCCCTTGTCGCTGCTCATCCGGCGCCATTTACTGTTATCGGCAGCCGGTCTCACATGTCAGGGGAGACTCAACAGTATATCAACTCGCTGAAAGAGGAGGCAGGCGAGATTGAATTCATCTCAGCCGGAAGCTCTCTTAAGTTCTGCCTGATCGCCGAAGGAAAAGCTGATCAGTATCCACGCTTTGCGCCTACAATGGAATGGGACACAGCAGCAGGCCAGGCCATTGTTGAGCAGGCAGGGGGGACGGTCCTTGAAGTTTCTGGCCAACAACCGATGCATTATAACAAGGAAATACTGCTCAACCCGTGGTTCATTGCAAAAAAATCAGTCGCCCTTTCCGGGCAATCAAGCCTCTGTCTGTAATCCTATTTCGGGTCCCTGTGTTTGGGGCGTTTGTTCGGTTCAAGGACCTTTTTCCTGAGCCTGACCGACTGAGGGGTGACCTCTACAAGCTCATCCTCCCTGATGAATTCAATTGCCTGCTCAAGATTCATGATCCTCTGCGGTATGAGCTGGAGCGCTTCATCCGCCCCTGAGGCCCGCATATTCGTCAACTTCTTTTCCTTTATGACATTCACATCGAGATCATTGTCCCTTGAGTTTTCGCCGATCACCATGCCCTCATAAACAGATATGTTTTCCTTTATAAAGAGTGTACCGCGGGGCTGGAGATGAAAAAGCGCATAAGTTGTTGTCTTACCTGATCTGTCAGCCACAAGCGCGCCGGTCGTGCGCTTTGATATAGGTCCCTGCCATGGCTCGTATCCGTCAAAAAGGTGGTTCAGGAGGCCTGTGCCGCGCGTATCTGTAAGGAATTGGGAACGAAACCCGATCAAGCCCCGGGAAGGAATTCTGAATTCCACCCGCACCCTGCCATGGCCATTGTTCTGCATCTTCTGCATCCTTCCTCTGCGAATACCGGTCTGCTGAGTCACTACGCCCACAAACTCCTCCGGCACATCAATAACAAGCATCTCCATAGGCTCGTGTACCTTGCCATCGACCTCCTTTGTGATTGTTTCAGGCATGGAGACCGATAGTTCATACCCTTCCCTGCGCATCATCTCGATAAGTATTGCAAGCTGGAGTTCTCCTCTGCCCATGACCTTAAAGGAGTCCATATTGCTGAAGTCAACCTTTATAGAGACGTTATAGAGAAGCTCCTTTTCAAGCCGTTCCCTCAAGTTACGTGATGTTACGAACTTTCCCTCCTTCCCTGCAAAAGGAGAGGTATTTACGGAAAAAACCATGGATATGGTAGGCTCGTCAACCTTGATCCTCGGCAGCGGCCTGGGGTTTTCGATATCAGTAATTGTGTCGCCGATATTAATACCCTCAATACCTGCAAGGGCAACGATATCTCCTACTGAAGCGTCCTTGATATCCACGCGGTCAAGTCCCTGGAACCCATAGAGCTGTGTCACCTTTGTCCTGACCGCCTCACCGGCGCTATTGACCATGGCTACCCAGTCACCAACGCTGAGAGAGCCGGAGAAGACCCTGGCGATAGCAAGCCTCCCAACGTAATCATTATAGTCGATGTTGGTAACAAGGAGCTGGAGCGCTCCTTTTTCATCTCCCTGTGGAGCTGGGATAGTCTTGAGGATGAGTTCAAAGAGAGGCCTCAGGTCCTGGGCCTCGCCTTCCAGGGAGAGCTTCGCAATGCCCTGTTTTGCATTGGTATAAACAATCGGGAACTCAAGCTGGTCTTCAGTAGCATCGAGATCGATAAAAAGGTCATAGACCTCATTCAGCACATCCTGAATGCGGGCATCAGGCCTGTCTATCTTATTGACCACTACTATAGGGGGGAGATCCAGTTCAAGCGCCTTTTTGAGTACAAACCGTGTCTGAGGAAGCGGCCCTTCCGACGCATCTACAAGCAGAAGCACACCGTCAACCATTTTGAGAGTGCGCTCGACTTCTCCGCCAAAATCAGCATGGCCGGGCGTATCGATAATATTGATCTTTATTCCCATGTACTCCACAGCAGTGTTCTTTGCCATGATAGTGATGCCGCGCTCACGCTCAAGATCGATATTGTCCATTACCCTTTCCTGCACCTTCTCATTCGATCTAAAGGTGCCTGACTGTCTGAGCAGCCCGTCAACAAGCGTTGTCTTGCCATGGTCGACATGAGCAATGATAGCAATGTTTCTGATATTTTCCCGTTTCATTTCACCTCGGTTAAATGCCTGCATTGCAATTTCGAAGAAGAACAGGGGCCTCCTTCGCAAGCAGGTCAATAAATGTTATAAATTAATGATGGTATACAGCGTCTGACATCCCTTGGGGGAAGGAGAAACTGAAGCAGTCTTTGACCATACCAACTTTTGGTGCCGAAGGGGGGACTCGAACCCCCACGGCGTTTCCACCACTAGACCCTGAACCTAGCGCGTCTGCCAATTCCGCCACTTCGGCATTAAGTTTGATATTTTAATCGCGACAGAAAAACTTGTCAACTCAATAGCTTTTACAGGTCCCCAAAAAA
The DNA here is from genome assembly GCA_020056455.1 of Thermodesulfovibrionales bacterium. GTDB lineage: Bacteria > Nitrospirota > Thermodesulfovibrionia > Thermodesulfovibrionales > UBA6898 > UBA6898. Next base: position 6,275 of record JAGVHR010000149.1, on the reverse strand, counting down.
ACCGGATACCGGGAAAAGAGGCAGGGATATTACTTTTTGTCTATCTGCCGTATGATTGCTTCAGCGCTGATAGCGCCTGGAATAAGCACGCCGTCCGGGAAGATTACCGCAGGCGTACCGGTTATGCCGAGTTTCTGTGCCAGTTTTATATTTTCGTCAACCGCCCTGGTATCGCATTTAGGCTTGGGAAGCGGCTTTTTTTCAAAGGCATCTTCGAGCATATCAAGAGATTTCTCGCAGATTATGGCCTTCGCCTTATCAAAAGCCTCCTTATGCATGGGCAGGGGATAGAGGATAATATAAAACGCTATGTCCCTTCTGCTCTTTATCACCTTCTTCATCTCCTGATGAAGTTTTCCGCAGTAGGGTCAATCCGGGTCGTCAAAGACAATGATCCTGTGCTTTGCGGTTTTATCGCCCATGACAAGGGCATCCTTCAGGGGGATTTTCGAGACATCGACCTTATTGATCAGCTGAAGGCTCTCTTGAGTAAGACTTGCTCTTGTCTTAAGAGATACGAGTTCACCGCGAGTGGCCGGCGATATAATATGCTTTTTCGAATAGTCAAGATAGACTATCATCTTTGAACCGCTTGTATCGATTCCGAGTTCCCAGAGGCCGGCAATCGGGGCCTGCTGAACCATAAGCACTTTAACGCCAGGGATAAGACCGTCAAGGATGGTCCTGGCCTGATCAACATTCAGGGCATGACACTTTGTACAATCTTCCCCGGTTTTTGCATAGGGGAAGGCGGTTCCCGTTCCTATAACCAATGTAAGTGCAAAAATTGTTGCGGCTGCGATTGATCTGAACATTGTTAATGATAACACAGGCATTCTCACTTATGCCACGGAACGAATCAGGCGGAAAATCAGGCCTGAAAACTGATTACGAGATGGCATATTGGGATTTTCATGGTACTCTACAGCTCTTTAAGCCGTTGAGCGTTAAAATGAGTGGTCAGGTTGTCGATCATCTCGTCCATAGCTCCTTCAAGCACCTGTTCGAGCTTGTGAAGTGTAAGACCTGTCCTATGGTCTGTGATCCTGTTTTGGGGAAAGTTGTAGGTCCTGATCCGTTCGGATCTGTCTCCTGAGCCAACCTGAGACTTCCTTGCCTCAGCCCGCTCTTTTTCCTTCTCTCCTGTCTCAATTTCATAAAGGCGAGCGCGCAACACCTTCATGGCCTTGTCTTTGTTTTTTGTCTGGGAGCGCTCGTCCTGGCACTGGACAGTGACTCCGGTAGGTATATGTACAATCCTTACCGCAGAGTATGTTGTATTAACGCTTTGACCTCCGGCGCCGGAGGAGCAGAAGGTGTCTATCCTGAGATCTTTTGCATCTATCCTGATATCAACATCCTCTGCCTCAGGAAGCACGGCAACGGTAGCCGCAGATGTGTGGATCCTGCCCGAGGCCTCGGTACTCGGTACTCTCTGTACCCTGTGCACGCCGCTTTCGTACTTCATCCTGCTGTAAGCGCCTTTGCCTTCAATTGAGGCCACCACTTCCTTGAGGCCTCCAAGTCCTGTGGCATTCATGCTGATTAGCTCGACTTTCCACCGTTTTGACTCAGCGTATTTGGTGTACATCCTCAGGAGACTGGCGCCGAATAGCGCGGCTTCCTCTCCACCGGTTCCTGCACGAATCTCAAGAATAACACTCTTGGCATCCCGTGGGTCTGCCGGCAGAAGCATGAGCTTCAACTCTTCCTCAAGGGCGGACCTCCTCTTCTTCAGATCTTCAATCTCAGCTTTTGCCAGCTCCTTGATGTCCGCATCGCCGCCGCTGAGTAACCCCTCGGTATTTTCGAGGTCAGCAAGCAGCTTTCGATATTCAGCTATTTTCCCGACAATGGGCTGGAGTTCTGAATATTCTTTTGAATACTTATGAAAATCCGACTGAGCAGCCAGCACCTTTGGGTCAACAAGAATTCTGTTAAGGTCCTCATACTTTTCCTCGAGGACCCGGAGTTTGTTAATCATTAGTTTCCTCCAGTTTCAGCACCTCGATCAAGGCCCTTAGGGCAACCTCAATCTGGTCCTCGTCAGGCTCCCTGGTAGTGAGACGCTGGAGCATAAGACCTGGAAAGATCAGAAAGCGCATAACAGGATGATGGTCCCATTTTGCCGACAGCTTCAGAAGTTCAAAGGAAGATCCTGCGATCAGCGGGATCAGCACGACCCGCGAAAAAAACTTGTAAATAAACGGCCACTGCTGGGGAATGAACGAAAAAACAAGGATACTGACGACCATAACGATCATAAGAAAGCTCGTCCCGCACCGGGGGTGGAGGGGACTGTGCAGCTTTGCATTTTCAAGCGTAAGCTCCATGCCCTTTTCGTAGGCGTGGATCACCTTGTGCTCTGCGCCATGGTACATGAAGATCCGTGCCATCTCCTTCCACAGGCCTATCATGAGAACATAACAAAGAAAAATAAACACACGGATTATACCGTCAACAAAATTAAAGATGAATGAATTCGTTGCAACCTTCTCGAATACCAGACCGAGGAGTTTTGTTGCATAAAGCGGCAGGAGGATAAAGAGGCCGATGCTGAGGACACCCGCTACAATAATCGTCAAAACCATCGAGAGCTTGCTCATACTCTCTCCGCTCTCTTCCTCATAGGCCTTGGCCGCTGAAAACTCAATAGCCCTGATGCCCAGTGACAGCGCATGAAACAGCGCTACAACTCCCCTGATCAGAGGCAGCTTCAGCATGCGGGGCATGTCGATCAATTTCTCCCTGAGAAGATGGATAGCGCCCTGCTGATCGCGCACTGCGACTGTCCAGTTTCCGGGAGAGCGCATCATGACTCCCTCGATAACCGCCTGACCGCCCACGCTCTTTATATTCCGGTGCGTACTCATCTGTATATAAGAAAAAAACAGGAAACCGCGAGGGTTTCCTGTTTTTTATAGATGTTCAGGCTGGCTACTTCTTGGCGTACTTCTTTTTGAACTTCTCAACCCGGCCCTCAGCGTCAAGGATCTTCTGTTTTCCGGTGAAAAACGGATGACACTTTGAGCATATGTCGAGATGAATGTCCTTGCTGGTAGACCGTGTGGTTATAGTCTCGCCGCAGGCGCACGCTATTTTGACTTCCTTGTAATCCGGGTGAATACCTTCTTTCACGTTCATCCTCCTGAAAATTGGTTTTATATATTAATGGATATTAATGCCATTTAGCAACTTCCAGCCCCGGCGCTCCTTCTTGATTTCCTGTAGCCTATCCTGTATTCTTCCTGTATGCAACGGGAGGTCGTTGATTTCCTTATAATTGGAAGCGGTGTTGCGGGCCTTCGCGCAGCTATTGAACTGGCGCCTCATGGTAATGTCCTCATCGTTACCAAGGACAGGCCGTCGGAAAGCAGTACTGAATATGCTCAGGGCGGCATAGCAGCTGTAATGAGCGACGAGGATGAGGTGGGCATCCACTTCGAGGACACTCTCAAGGCAGGGGACGGTCTCTGCTACGAGAATTCTGTCAGGATCCTTGTGGAACAAGGCCCTCAGCGGATCAATGAACTCATCTCCTGGGGAGCGGAATTCGACAGAGAAGGCCAGCGACTTGACCTCACGCTTGAAGCTGCTCATTCCAGAAGACGGATTCTTCATGCTCACGGCGACTCAACCGGCAAAGAGCTTGAACGGGTGCTCCTCAACAAGGTCCGGTCCCTTCCGTCTGTCAGAAAATACCCCTTTGCCATAACGGTCGACCTGATCGTGAAAGACGCAGTATGCCATGGCGCTTATGTATTGAAAAATGGGGAGATAATGGCCCTGTTTGCAAAGGCGACAATCCTTGCGACAGGGGGCGCCGGCCAACTCTATTCGAGGACTACCAACCCCGAGGTTGCTACAGGCGACGGTATGGCTATAGCTTTCAGGGCCGGGGCCCTGCTTGAGGACATGGAATTCGTCCAATTCCATCCCACAAGTCTCTATTCTCCAACAGCGCCGCAGTTCCTCCTGAGTGAGGCGATGAGAGGGGAAGGCGCAATCCTTCGTAACATAAACAAAGAGCGGTTCATGCCAACATATCATCCCATGTCGGAACTCGCGCCCCGGGATGTTGTTTCAAGGGCAATCATCTCTGAAATGGTAAAGACGGGCAGCAACCATGTTTATCTTGATCTCAGGCATCTGCGCAAGGATTTTGTAAAAAACCGTTTTCCCAGGATCTATTCCACCTGTCTGAGGTATGACATCGATATAAGTGAAGACCTGATCCCTGTGTCTCCGGCAGCGCATTATATTATGGGAGGGGTCAAGACCGACCTTGATGGAAGGACAAGTATCCCAGGTCTCTATGCGGCCGGCGAGGTCGCTTGTACCGGCGTACACGGCGCAAACAGGCTCGCCTCGAACAGTCTGCTTGAGGGTCTTGTGTTCGGGGCCCAAACCGGAATCTCCGCACTGAGCTCACCCATCGTCCCTGATCCGTATGCGACGTACGTTTTCAGTCCATCGACCATACAGGATGCGGAGGAGATCAGAAGAGCGCTGCGAAAAATTATGTGGGAAAAGGCCGGGATTATCAGGTGCGCAGCCTCTCTTGGAGAGGCAGAAGAAAAACTGTCTGCCTGGCGGGAGATAACCCTTAGGGATTATGCAACCCGCCATGAGCTTGAGTTGAAGAACATGCTGACTGTAGCCGGCATTATTGTTAGGGCAGCAGGCGCCAGAGAGGGAAGCGTGGGGGCCCATTACCGTTCTGATTTCAAGGGGCGCGGTGAAGACTGGCAGCGGCACCTCACCTGGGCCTGCAAGAGTATTGATGATACACAGGGACCGTGCCAATGGCCCCAGGCAGAAGAAAGGTGTAAATTATGACAAAAAGAAGGGCAAAGATCGTTTGCACTATGGGGCCGGCATCTGTCCAGCCTCAGGTCCTTTCCACCCTTGTCCGGGAAGGTATGGATGTGGCTCGGTTGAATTTCTCTCACGGCAGCCATGATTTCCACAGAAAAACAATTGCTCTCATAAGGAAACTCTCCAGGACAGCCGGTCGGCCGATTGCTGTGCTTCAGGACCTGCAGGGCATAAAAATAAGGGTAGGAATGGTCAAAGATGGGGCTGTTGAACTCAGCACAGGATCAGAAATCTCTTTATTGCCCGGCGAAGGGCTGAGCGATGAAAAAAATGTCTTTGTCACCTACCCCTCTCTTGTCAAAGACGCGAAAAAAGGTGACAGAATTCTCATTGATGATGGCTTGATCCAGCTCAGGATAACAAAAAAATCAGCTTCTTATCTGTCAGCCAGGGTCTTTGAGGGAGGCATTCTCAGGGACAGAAAAGGTGTTAACCTGCCTGGGATGAAGATATCTCTCAAACCTTTTACCGACAAGGATATTAATGATCTTTCTCTGGGCCTCACCCTGGGGGTTGATTTTGTTGCTGTCTCTTTTGTACGGGAGGCGGAAGATATCGAGAGGATCAGGGCCTGGATGAAAAAGAAGGGCAAGGTCATACCGATCATAGCAAAAATTGAAAAGCCTGAGGCGCTGGACAATATCGACGACATCCTCGACATTTCCGACGGCATTATGATCGCACGGGGAGACCTCGGCGTTGAAGTCTTCCCGGAAAGGGTGCCGATCATCCAGAAGGACCTCATCAATAAGGCCAACAACAAAGGAAGGCTTGTAATAACAGCGACCCAGATGCTTGAATCCATGAAAGAACATATGAGGCCGACCCGCGCAGAAGCTACGGATGTGGCCAATGCCGTGATAGACGGTACAGATGCGCTGATGCTCTCTGCAGAGACCTCAACCGGGGCCTATCCTGTTGCCGCCTTCAGGATGATGGACAGAATAATAACAGTTACGGAACAAAATGAAGCTGCTGCATCATGTTTTGAACGCGGGGATTCCTATGCCGAGGCGCTTGCAGATGCTGCCTGCAGGGCTGCAAAGGATGTCAAGGCAAAGGTCCTTGTGGCATTTACGGCGTCAGGGTTCACCGCGCGTCTTGCATCGAAGTTCAGGCCGGTTGTTCCGATCATCGCATTTACGCCGGAAAGGGCTGTTCTCACCAGGCTGTCGCTAAGCTGGGGCGTTGTCCCGAAATATATGAAGCACCTGAGAGGGACTGACCAGATGCTGCTGGAAGTGGAAAAAGCACTTTTGGCTGAAAAGATCGCGGCAAAGGGAGATCATATCGTGATTATTGCAGGGTCTCCTCTGTCAAGTAAGGCAAAAACAAACTTTATGAAGATACATCAAATAGGGGAGTAGAGGAATATATGGCCGGTACAATGGGCCTGG
>JAGVHR010000235.1 GCA_020056455.1 Thermodesulfovibrionales bacterium | reverse complement strand
GGCAACGATTCGATGGCCCGTGCCGCCAGTTCGGTCAGCGTCTTTGCCCTTTCCTGCAGGGTCTTTACTGCTTTTGAGAGCCATGCCATGTCAGGCAGCCTGTCTTCGGCAATGATATTTGCCGTCACGAGATATGGCATCACCAGTTCGGCAAGTTTTTCAGGCTGAGAAGCCATGATATACTGCTGATTCAGCCAGAGAAGTTTTTCAGGATTGAACACCGAAGCTGCGCTCCCGACATTTTCAAAGGAAAACAGCCTTATCAATTCTTCACGGCTGAAGACTTCCTGGTCTCCGTGCGACCAACCCAACCGGACAAGATAGTTCAGCAGGGCCTCAGGCAGATAGCCCATCTCCTGATATGCCATGACAGATGTAGCCCCGTGCCTCTTTGAAAGACGTGTTTTGTCCGCGCCGAGAATCATGGGCAGATGTGCAAAGCCGGGGACTTTATAGCCCAAAGCCTCATATATATGGATCTGCCTCGGCGTGTTGTTCAAATGATCATCACCCCGGATAACATGAGTAATGCCCATATCAACATCATCCACAACAACCGTGAAATTATAGGTGGGCGTATTGTCGGAGCGGAGGATAATAAGGTCATCAAGCTGTGCATTTTCAAAGACAACCCTGCCCCGGATAAGGTCCTCGACCACTGTTTCGCCTTCCTGGGGGGTCTTGAACCGTACAACCGGCAACCGGCCCTCAACAGGTCCTTTAATGTCCCGGCACCTGCCGTCATACTTCTGAGGTTTGCCCTGCGCCAGGGCAAGCTGCCTGCGCTGCTCCAGTTCTTCAACAGAGCAATAGCAGTAATAGGCCCTTCCTTCCTTAACAAGCCTGTCGACATATTCCCTATAGACATCGAATCTGTCGGTCTGCCTGAAAGGGCCTTCATCCCAGTCGAGGCCCAGCCATTGCATTCCCTGAAGGATCGCATCGAGATATTCATCAGTGGAGCGGGTCCTGTCCGTGTCCTCGATTCTTAAAATAAAAGCGCCGCCATTATGACGGGCGTACAGATAGTTAAAAAGCGCTGTGCGGGCCCCTCCAATATGAAGATGCCCGGTTGGGCTGGGAGCGAATCGTACTCTAACCTGTTCTGTCAAGATAACCTCCGGTCTGATCTCAGAGCTACACTATACCCCTCTGAGCCTGTCTTATTAAAATTGACAAACTCGTAAAAAGTCAAAAAATAGACGGTTTCGTAAAAAGCGCCATAGACAGGGCGCGCAAATTATTAGAATTGAGGAGTACTTTGCTGTACCCCGCAGTGACGAAAAATGCAACGCAATGCAGCATATGGACTTTTTTACAGGACCGTCAAAATTTGCCCTTTACGATGCAAAGTCTCACTGTTTTTTTAGTCGTTTCCGTGACCCTGAAGCGGTCATCCGCCCTATAGCCTGCAACCCATGCGATGTCCTCACCCGAGGTTACAAGAGGGATACTGTCACGCTCGTCACGCGGCACTTTCAGATCTGTAAAAAAGTCCTGCAGCTTCCGCCTCCTTCCGAACCCAAAGGGATAAAAATAATCGCCGGGTCTGCGCGGTCTTACCATGAGCGGGCCATGCAGCTTTTCCGCGTCGAGGAGTACCGATGTTTTCCCATCTCCGAACTGAGCAGAGTTCTCCTCCAGCGCAGCTGTCAGAACAAGCCCTGCCCCTATGATAACAGCCTCGCCGGGCAAGGGCAGAACATACCTGGATATTTTCACTGGCTCCTCCGAGGTAATGACCAGCAGCGCATAGTCCTTGATTACCCTGCACTTGCCCGACAGTACAAGCCTGTCGCCGTTTCTTCCCTTTTTTATCAGGCCGATAATCTCCTCGACATGAACAAAACCGATACCTCGCAATCCCTCTGTCTCGCTGATGGCCCGTCTCAGCGTCCTCCGCAGAATGACAGTGTCCATGCCCTCCAGTGGAGAAAGAAAAAGCTCGATTCTCCTTGCCGATTTCCTGCTGATAAGCTTCATGAGAGTTTTGGTGACAAGGATATTGAAGTAGCGTTCTTCTTCCCGCAAGACATCCATGGTATGGGCAATGGATTGCACAAGATTTGGGTTGACCTGCTTCAATACAGGAATCAACTGCATTCTGACAAGGTTCCTGAAATAGTCCTGCTTCAGATTTGAAGAATCCGTGACAGGCAAAATGTTCTTTTCCGCAAGAAACGCTTCGATCTCGCTGCGCTCAATCTCCATAAGCGGCCTGATAATATTGCCCCTTTTTACAGGTATGCCGCAAAGGCCTGCCGGACCTGCACCCCTTGCTATCCTCATGAACAAGGTCTCGGCCTGATCATCTGCATGATGAGCAAGCGCAATCTTCCCCGCACTTACTTCAGAGGCAGCCTCCTGAAAAATCCGGTATCTGAGTTCCCTGGCAGCCTCCTGCCTGTTCATATGGCGCTCTTTTGCGTAAGAAATGACATCAATCGATCTGACCATGAAATCAATGCCGAGACTCTTGCAGAACGCCTTGCAGAACCCGATCTCCGCAGGGACTTCGTCGGGCCTGAGGTTATGATCTACATACAAGGCGTAAATCCGTAGCCGATACTTTTCTCTGAGCTCCTGCATCACGCAAAGCATACACGTAGAGTCAGGACCTCCTGAAAACCCGGCAAGGACTGTATCTCCCGGCGCAAGAAGGTTATTGTTCAGAATAGTCTTTTCTGTTTTATTGATGATATTATGCAGTTTCATTGCGCTTCAGCCTTTCTGAAAACAGCAGAGCCCCTTGCAAAAGTCTGAATTTGTCATTCCCGAGGTCTTAATCAGAAATATAGCATTCTTTAAAATAAGATGTTATAGATTCCCGTTTTCACGCACACTTCAGATATCAGATAAGGGAACCTTTGCAAGGGCCTCAGCAGTCAATTATATTATTATTCTGTGCAGCATGTACACTTGCAGGAACAGTGTACAGGAAACAGAGCAGGCAGAACCATTAGAAGGCATCTGCGCCGGGACGATCTCTCACTTTGCCTTCAGATTGAGCTTATAGACAAACGCAAGTATCTCTGCAACAGCGCGGTAGAGTTCCGGAGGGATTTCCTGATAAAGGTCAAGAGATGAAAGGATTTCTACAAGGGTCTTGTCCTCGCGGATAGGTATACCATGCTCGCGCGCTGTTTCAAGAATCTTCTCAGCAAGAGCTCCTGTACCTTTGGCAACTACCGCAGGGGCCCTGTCCTCACCGTGTCTGTACTTCAGCGCTGCTGCTTTTGCTTTTTTCTCAATCACATCAAACCCTTATATTCAGGCCCTGGCCCTTTTTTGCTCCGAACCTGATCTCCTGTCTCTGCGTAATATTAATAATCATAAGGGAAAGTCCGGCATCGGAAAAATGCCGTCCAAGCAAACCCTTGCTCTCATTAATCAGGTCCTTTAGTTTCTGGTCCTCAGCATAAAAGGTTACGTAGTAACTGCCTTCATGCAGCGTTACAGACACTGACAGTTTTCCAACAGGTTCAAGATCGAGGTTTATCTCGCAGGTATAGGACTCTTCAGTATCAGAGCTTCCCTTCTTAAAGGAAAGCTCTCCTTCCCTGAGGTCCTGCCACGCCAGAGGCAGAAAAGTATAGATCGTATCGTTCACCTGTGAAGCGAGCTGAAAAAATTCGAGGTTTTTTATGACCTTGTCCACATTGGCCTGGATCTCCGAGGGCTTCACACCTGCCCTCCGCAAGGCCTCAATCACCCGGGCTTCTCCAAGCGCCGCCTTTAGTTTTAACAGGTCAAGCTTATGGTCTCCTGAGGCAAGAAGCCGGTCAAGTTTCTCCTGTCCTCTTCCCTCTGCCTGGTCCCGCACAGCTGTCTTGAGCTTTGTCTCAAAAAGGACCCCGGATTCCTCAACAGACTCTTTCAGTATTCCGGAGTTCAGCTTCTCTATCTCCGGCATTATCCTCTCAAGCGCCCGAAACTCCGGGAACAATGTTTTTATGCGGTCAGGCAATGATTTGAAGACCTCATCCATAAGCCTGATATCCTCTGCCCTGAGTCTGGAACCTGCAAGCTCCGAGAGCATTCTCAGTACTTTCTGCGGCAGTGCCTCTACAGAAGGATTTGCCCCTGTCCTGTTACCCTCTGAAGCGGTCCCCATGAGTTGAAGCTTGATCTCAGCATCGCTTGCAGTGACCTTAAAAAAAACTGAGGTGCCTTTGGTTAGAGGGACATCAGCTCTGGCAACGATAATGATGCTATCGCCGTTATTCTGGTTAATTCTCAGGGAGACGTCTCCTGAACTCATGACGTTGAGCACGTCAGCCCTTATAATGTCGTTGATTTTGAGATTGAGTTCCCTGCCGTACGGCCGGAGAAGTGTGAGGATATTGTCCTGAACTGTGATAAGAGGTATCTGCATGGGAGGCTAACCGCCTGCTGCCATAAACCGTCCTACTTCAGAAAATCGAAGAGGGACCTCGATATGACATTGGCAGATGAACTTCTCAGCGCCTCAAGCGCTACTTCAGATATCTTGATATCGATAATCGTCTCATTGATATCAGCATCCTCGGTCCTGGCCCTGGCATTTTCCAGACTCGTGACTGAGGCCTCAAGACGGGACTTCTGATCATTCAGAAAACCCTCCCGTATCCCTATCTCTGCCTGAAGCCCGATCATATTGGCGCTCGCCTCCGCTACCACAGGCATTAGCGCCTGGAGTCTGTGTGCCGCCTTCTGATCGCTGACCGTCTGGGACGCATCAAGAACACTGCCGTCCACATCCTGGCCCTTCCAGGCAGAGCTCATATAGTTGGCAATATCCATGACATTTGAAGCAGAAAACGTATCATATCCTGGATCTCCGGCATTGCCGATCTCAATGGTAATCGTGTTGACTCCTGTCACAGGGTCTGCTGTCTGAGTATAGGTTATGGGAGTGCCGTCGGCAAGCGCTGAAGGCGTCGGGGTATCCATGGTTACGCTGAAGGCAGCGCTTCCCTGGATATTCATCTGTAAGCCCGCGCCGTTATCCACGGCAACAGAGATTTCTCCGGCATCACCATTATAATCGTAATGGTTCGTAGTCGCATTAAATGTGAATGCCTGCTGATCAGTCTGGTAGCCTGAGAAGATATAGCGTTCACCGAACTTTGTATTGGATATGCCAAGAAGGAAATCCCTGTATCCTGCCGCTTGATTCGAATAAAAGTCCCTGTCACCGGCATCCATCGAACCAAGCCCGAGCGAAAGCATATTTTTCATTTCAGAAATACTGTTTTGGCCAGAGGCAAGTGACTTGTCTGTTGCATCAAGAAAATTCCCGGCCTGAAGGATATTACGCCTGTACTGGTCGTTTCTGCTGATATTTATCTTATAATCCAGCGCCCTGACAGCCCCCACCGGATCGTCTGACGTCCTGTTGATCTTTTTGCCGGTTGCAAGTCTGAGGTTTGCCTCGGCAAGCTCGCTGATATCGCCCTGAATCGCCTTTTTTAACTGATCGTACAGCATAAGTGAAGAGATTCTCATGATTTCCCCTCGAATGCGCTATAGGTTAAGGATCGTCTGCAGAAGCTCATCCGTCACCTGTATCATTTTGGCCCCGGCTTCAAAAGAGCGCTGAAACGTAATCAGGTTGATCGCCTCCTCATCAAGAGAAACTCCGGAGATAGACTCCCGCCTCTGGTTTAGCTGGTCCATGAGGCTGTTGTCAAATGCAAGCATGTCAGAGGCTGCCCTGTCTGCCGTGCCGGTATACGAAACAATTGTGCGATAAAAATCGTTTAAGCTGCTGCCGAGATCAGATATCACACTATCGGCAAGCCCGGCAATTTCCCTGGCATTCAGATTGTCCCCAGGGAGCCCGGCTGCTGTCGAGGATGCTGCTATATGCCTGTAATCCGCCACCACAAGACCAAAGTTCTTCACCGCATCTGTCAACGGACTGACAAAAAAACTGTCCGAAGCTGTCACTGCTCCTGTTATGGCGATCTCTATGCCGTCAAAGGCAATGGGGTCTCCGGACACGTAGGCGCCGGAGGTCACCAGGTCGCCTGTTGCCGCATTGCGGACAAAATAGTTATTCGAAGCATCAAAGGTAATATCATACTCATCCAGAGTCACCTGACTCAGGTCTGTGATCACGGCAGAGGTGATATCTGCGCCCGCAGAAGAGTCCTTTGATGAAAGCTGAAGCGTATTAAAAAAATTGTTTCCGGTCGAACCGTCAAGGCCGAAACCCTTCTGATGCTGAAGGTTCACTTCCTTGATCAGTGACGCGACAAGTTTTCTGAAATCCGCAAGAGGATTAGACTCTATATCAGCCCGTGCCGATAAAAATCCGCCAAGCCGGCCCTTTGACAGATTCGAGGTTATATTGACGCCGTCAAGATAGAATTCATAATTATTCGCAACATTCACCCTTTTTTCGAGCTTATTGACTTTGGAGCCGGAGACAAGGTTCCTTGTGCCCACAGTCACAGTCAGCGAGCCGTCCTGATTTTCATAAGATGAAACATCTGCAAGGTTGCCAAGGTCTTTGAGAAGTTGGTCCCTCTGGTCCCTGAAATCAGCAGCGTCTCCAGCCTGCCCTCCGGCTTCTGCCATAACTATCTGCTCATTCAGGGAGGCAAGTCTTGAGGCCATTTCATTGACTTCATCCGTAATACTGCCTATTTCGTCGTTGATATGTCTGACAGTATCGGTAATGCCCTGCTCAATCGCCTGGATATGACGAACCAGAGACTGCGATCTCTGAAGAAGCTGCTGGCGCTCCGGCTGTCCCTGGGGGTTTGAAGCAACATCCTGCCAGGCATTGAAATAGTCCGAGAGTGATTCGCTCAACCCTGGGATCTGCGACTCATTAAAAACCTGCTCAATCTCGCTGAAAGCCTGCTCAAGGGCAGCAGACTTTCCCTGCGCCTGTGCCTGCCCAAGGAGCTGGGTCTCAATGAACCTGTCATAATGCCTCCTGATCCCTGTTGCGGTTACGCCGCTGCCGACCAGATTCCCGTTCAGCAGCGACGGATTTGACAGCTCAAGGATTACCTCACGCCTGCTGTAGCCCCTGGTGTTTACATTTGCGATATTATTATTGGTAATGGCAAGCCCTGCCTGACTTGCAAGGATCGCACTTCTGCCGATGTTAAACAGCCCAAAAAGTGACATCTATGTCTCCCGTGACAGCAGCAGGCCCTTCTGAGACCTGCCTTCGTTAAAACCAAAAGTCGAAAAAAATCCTGAATTGCTTCTAAAATAGCTCAGTGAACGGTCAATGAGAAGCCTGTTATAATTATTCAATTCCTCAACAGCCTGCAAAAGGGATTTCAACGCTGACCGGATATCAAGAAACACGCTGTCACCAGTTGCCTCAGCCAGATTCAGCAGAGTCATATCACCTTCGCCAAAGCCTTTCATCAACCGTATCCTTTCATCCTCAAGGAGCTTCAATTTGAGAATAATGACATCTTTTTTCTTATAAAGTTCCTCGATGCGTCCGGCATTGAGCTCAATGAGACAAATCCGCTCATTCCTGAGAAGTTCAAGCAGGATTTCATAGCAGTTGATCTGCTCATTTAATATGCTCGTTATGCGTTCTTCCGTTGTCATACCAGCTCGTCTATCATCCTGGATGCGACTTTATTTGGATCGACCTTGTAAGCGCCGTCATTGAGAGCCTTTGCGATCTCCTGAACCTTTTCCGTCCGTATCTCAGGAAGCTGCTTGATGGCGCTGAACATCTCAGACATACCCCTTGCCTGACCGGACAGATCCACCCTGTCAATTGGAGCGATCTTCTCAATTGCCCCCTTTTCAAGGGCTTGCTCAGGCTTGCCTGCTTTCTGGGTCCTTGCAACAACATCCTGCTTTTCAGGCGGTTGATTACCGTAAACTTTCATTTTTTACCTCCGATATGAACCATTTGTTCTCTTATCGGAACTTTTGAACGTTTCCTTAACCTCATTTCATCGCCAAAGCCTTTGCAGGGTCAATATACTTCCCGTCCGCTCTCACCTCAAAATGCAGGTGAGGCCCTGTTGAAAGCCCTGTGCTGCCGACCTGGGCTATGGCCGTATGTTCATCAACTGGATCTCCTGTCTTCACAAGATTTACCTTGTTATGCGCATATTTACTGACATATCCGTCTCCGTGGTCTATGACTACAGCGTTCCCATACCCCGGCTGCTGACCGCTGAATATTACCTTCCCCCCCCGAAGCGGGTAGACTTCAGTGCCTTCAGGCGCTGCTATGTCCATGCCATGATGGAATCTCATATCGCCATGGATTGGGTGTTTTCTTAATCCGAATTTTGAACTTATACGTCCGTCAACCGGCATATTGGGCCCAATAGAAACAGGCTCCAGAGATTGAAGGTCAGGCCTCAGGAACTCAGGCTGTTTCTTTGGGCCCGAGACCCTGGAAAAAGGTTTAATAGTGCGAACGTCAGAGACTCTGTCTTCCGGCAGAGAGCTGAGATCTGCCTCCGGACTTTGGACATCGGACTGTGGACTCTGTTCACCCTTCTGTGCCTGTCGCTGCATTCCCTTAAAGAGCATCTCCTTCAGCCCGAGCCCGCGGTCAGCCATGAGCCGTGAGAGCTCCATGTCAAACATACTCATAAAGGTGTCCTTGCCGAAGCCGCCATTTGTCATCTCTGAGGTTTCTCTCATCGCCTTGATCATCTCATAGGCAAAGAGCGCCTCAAGCTCTTTTGCTACAGCCCGCACTGCTTCAGGGTCTTTTCTCCCCTTTAGTTCCTCGATAGCGCCGTGAAAGCTGTGGCCTGTCTGTGGAAGTATCTTCATATGATCTCCAGCTCAGCCCTCAATGCCCCGGCCGCCTTAAGCGCCTGGAGGATTGATATCAGGTCCCTGGGCGTCACGCCAAGGGCATTTAGCCCTTTGACAACCTGGCCGAGCGTAATACCTTCGACTTCTATAAGCGAGGCCTTCTGTTCCTTCACATCAACCTCTTTCAGAGGCACCACAACCGTGCTTGCACTTTCCGGCGCAAACGGCGGCGGTTGCGATACCCTGAAATCCGTCCTGATTTCGATTGTCAGGGAACCATGAGCTATTGCCACCGGCGCAATCCGCACCTTGTCGCCTATGACAACTGTGCCTGTGCGCTCATTAATAATTACCTTTGCCGGAACATCAACCGATACGGCAATTGCTTCAACCCTCGATATGAGTTCAACCACTTTATCCCGATATCCCTCCGGGATGCGCAGCATAACAGCAGAAGGATCGATCGTGGAAGCATAATCATGCTGCATTTCTTCATTGATCCTGCGCGCTATCTCTGAGGCTGTTGTAAAATCAGGCTTACTGAGAAACAGTCTTATCTCCCTGCCGTTGCCAAGAGTAAAATGAGGATCTTTTTCCACTATTATCCCATCAGGCACCTTACCGGTTGTCAGGTGGTTCTTCTGGACTGAAGCGCCGCCGCCGCCACCTATAAAACCCCCGATCGAAACCGGCCCCTGGCCGAGCGCGTATACAGAGCCGTCAGGTCCTTTCAGCGGCGTCAGCAACAGGGTGCCGCCCTGCAGGCTCTTGGCGTCACCGATAGTGGAAACCATGGCGTCGATCTTCACGCCGGGCTTTGGAAATGGAGGCAATGTGGCAGTTACCATTACAGCTGCAACATTTTTTGCCTTGACATCGCTGAGCTTCACCGAAATGCCTGAACTTTTAAGCATATTCGAAATACTCTGCAAAGTTGCATTGCCCTTATCCCCTGTACCGTCAAGACCAACGACCAGCCCGTAACCGATTATCTGGTTCGTACGTACGCCCTCGAAACCGGCAATATCCTTTATACGTTCTGCGCCGGAGTTTGTAACAAATGGAGAGTAAAGAATAAAGAGTGAAACGCAGAAAAACAGCCATCCGGTTATTCTGAAGTTTCCGCCCATATTCATAATTTATCGTCTTACCTTTCCTGCGTTGGCATCCGTCACTCTTGCCTGCCGCTAAAACGGCCAGACCTGATCAAGTATCCTGGTCAGCCAGCCCGGCTTCTGCTTCTCCTGAAGGACGCCATTACCTACAAAGTATATGTCAGCGTCTGCAACGAGACTGCTCTGTATTGAGTTGTCAGGAAGCACGTCATCAGGCCTGATCATGCCTCTGAGAACAAGCGTCTGTTTTTCATCGTTTATGGTAAGGTCCTTACGGGACTCCAGCACCAGATTGCCGTTAGGCATTACCTCAACGACTTTTGCCGTGATGGTGCCGAGCAGCTTGCCTTCACGGTTCGTGTCCCCCTTGCCTTCAAAATCAGACGCTGCATTGCCCTTTACTGTCGGTGAAAAGACATTCGCCCCTTTAAACATGTCTTTCAGCAGAAACGCATTATGAAGGTTGAAGTCAGTGTTCATGCCGAACAGGTCGGTAAGCGCATAATCAGCATTGGAGTCCCTGCTTGCCTTTGTTGAGGCAGTTCCGGAACCGGTAATATTTTCAACAACCTTTATAGTAACAAGGTCATTTATCCTTCTGGCCTTTCTGTCTTCATAAAGACTCGCCGAATCACGCCAAAGCGAATTGGTCGAGGCTTCAGGCAATTTTTCCTGGCTATAGACATATTTGGGAGGATGTGGCGGCAGTTCAGGAGAAGTGGCGCAACCTGCCAGGAAAAAAAGCATATACGAGGCTGTAAATAAAACAAGCAGGGATATAATGAGCCTTGAAAAAGCATCCGTATTCAAGCTCGCCCGAAACTCTTCTGTCCTGTCATTTATTTCATTGCCTCTCATATCAGAACACCACCTTTACGGTATTTTCACCGGAAAGAACTCCGGTAACTATCCTCTTTGAGTCGAGGTTGAGTACCTTGACATCATTTCCCACAAAACTGTTTTCTTTCAATTCACCCCGGGCAGACATGAAAAAACCAGGGGCCTCTGCCGTAATAATAACTCTTGTTCCTTTCTTCACTGCCTGAGACACTCTCACCATGCCTGAGACAACCGGCATGTTCGGCAGCACTGACCGTGTCAGCGCCACGCCGACAACCGCAGCGCCTGGCCTGACCGCGTCCTTTGGTATTCTGACAACATCCATAAGGGTCTCATATACATCCTCCTCATGCAGTATATGTCCCTTTTTAAATGCCCTTCTCGTCATAATGACCCTGTCAAATATCTTTACATTCGCGGTTGCCGTAATCCGCGTTCCATTGCCATATTCAAGAATGAAAACCGTCCTGTTCGGCAGACCCCGCTCCACAAATATTCTCTCCGGCAGGGAATCCGGCGGGTCTGTCCTGAACACAAGCTCTGAAATCTCGACCCCGGCCCATGGATAATTCGTCCTGATATGCGCCTTCAGCGCGTCTTCAATCTGCGCAGGAGCAACAGCCTCGCCATAACCACACAGCAGGAAGAAACCACTGACCAGCAAAAACACCAGAATCACAGACCTCTGACTTATGATCCCTGACATGTCTATCTCTTCATATTGTTTGCTGTCTGAAGCATCTCATCAGACGCCTGAACAACCTTGGATGTGACCTCGTATGCCCTCTGGCTGATGATCATATTCACCATCTCTTCGACTATATTGACATTACTCATCTCGAGAAACCCCTGAGCAAGCGTGCCGAGTCCGTCTGTGGAAGGGTTGCCGGTCGCAGGCTCTCCTGATGAATCAGTCTGCTGAAAGAGGTTCTTTCCAATGGCCTTCAGGCCCCCAGGATTGATAAACCTTGCTAATTCGATCTGCCCGATTTCTGTCGAGGCTGTGCTGCCTGCCTGCACCACGCTGACCCTGCCGTCAGCGCCCGCTGAAATATTAAGCGTATTGGCAGGAACTGTAACAGCAGGCTCAAGCGGATAGCCGTCCGAATTCACCACACGGCCCTCGCTGTCGAGCTTGAACGCTCCTGCCCTGCTGTACGAAATCGTACCATCCGGCATCAGGATCTGGAAAAACCCCTCGCCCTCAATAACAAAATCAAGCGGATTTGAAGTCAACATAAAGTCGCCCTGCTGAAACATCTTCTGTACAGCCACAGGCTTGACGCCAAGCCCCACCTGGATTCCTGAGGGGACCTGGGAGCCTTCAGCAGAAGATGCGCCGGGCTCTCTGAGCGTCTGATAGAGAAGATCCTGAAAATCCGCCCTGCTTTTTTTGAAGCCCACTGTATTTACATTCGCCAGGTTATTGGATATAACATCAATGTTGAGTTTCTGTGCTTCCATGCCTGTCGCAGCCGTATATAATGACCTGATCATCCTGTCCTCCTGTTTATATTTTCGGCATTTCGTTTATAACACGCGCTATTGAATCGTCAAAAGAATGGATTGCCTTCTGATATGTCTCAAACTCCCTGAGAGCTGTAATCATATTCACCATCTCTTTTACCGTATCCACATTCGATTTTTCCAGATAGCCCTGCTTTACAGAAGCTGATGATGATTCTGTGCCCTGCTGTGAGGCCTCAAACATACCCTCGCCTGTTTTTCTCAATACCCCGGCGTCCTTAAACTCAACTACTTTCAAGGTATCTATAACTATTCCTTTTACCGCTACTTCGCCTGTACTGCTGATCTCTATCCTGCCGTTGTCGGTTATCTGGATTGGGCCGCCTGAGCCCAGCACCTTTACGCCGAGGTGGTTTACAATATAACCCTCATTATCGAGACGGAGATCACCACGCCGCGTGTACCGGCCGTCCTCAAAGCTCAGATAGCCTTCTCCGTCAATGGCAACATCCAGTGTATTGCCTGTATGTATTATGCTTCCTGGCGCCAAATCAGTTGTTACAACACCGAAATAGCTCATGGTCCTGCCGTCAGGAGGTTCCTGCCTATTGTTCATCTGAGAAATGAGATGTTCCTGAAAAGAGATCTTGTCTTTCTTGTAGCCGATAGTATCGGAATTGGCAAGGTTCTGCGAAATGATGTCCATCTGTGACTGTTTCAGAGTTGCGCCTGAGAGAGCTATATAAATTCCCTTATGCATACCTCTAATATAAGCAAAACAGATGCCAGAAAAGCCATAAGCATAAAATAACCGAGGATTGAGGCTCCTGCAAAAGGATTGGAATTCCCATTTTTGTCATTTCGAGCCCCCTTACTGTCATTCCGACCGAAGCGAGGAATCTTTTATCATCAATGAGTTATATGACCTCTCACTTTGTTCGAGGTGACAAATTCAGTCTTTTACAAGAGGCTCATCAGGTTGTTAATTATCCACTGTAGTTACTGCCTGCAGACAACTGATCACAATTCTCTGCAGTAGAGAGGGAAATTTTTGCCGGGACAAGAAAAGTTTTTCCGTAACAGCTACTTACGTAATCTGAGGATCAGTTCTACCTCGCCTCTGGGGATGTCAAGTAATCCTGCAATATCGTCAATTTTCAAACCTCTGGCCGACAGTTCAGTTATATCACGATACTGCTTGTCACCGCCGGATCCATAAGACTGCGCTGCTTTCTCCAGCCTTTGGATAAGTTCTTCAAGCAGCGCTATCTTACTGTCCAGTCTCTGTTCAACACCGACAAGCGCTTTCATCCGGTCTTCAATCTTCCCAAACAGCATTTCCGCTATTTCACTGATCTCAGCAATTTCAACAGACAGTTGCGTCCTGTCTGTTAAGGCCTTGTCAGCCTGACCGGGTCCCGGATTATTTATCTGTTGCTTCAGCATAGGACTTCAGACCTTGATATCGATCTTCCCCCTGCTTCCTTCTTTCTCTTTCATGGGTGGTCTGCGTTTCTTCTGGTCCTTTCCGGGAACACTGACTTCCTTCTGCTGTTTCAGCGCAGGAATTTGAAAAATCTTTTTTAATGCCTCAATCGCCATTTTCTTTAAAATTATTGATATTAGCCTGTCTGATAGCTGCTCTTCTCTTCGATATACAGTTTTTTGAATGTCTGGTCAATCTCTGCATACCGGTCGTCGCCTATCTGCAGTATGTCCCTGCATTCGTCATCTCTGAGAACAATATCCGGCATCGGCCCCTGGTACCCGACGCCGAGCCTGACGCAAAGCGCATCTGCAAGGGCAATCACTGTGCAGAGCGTCCGTTCGGTGGGCGCCATGTCCAGGAGGTCATCATACTGCTCAAAATGGTGTCTCCTGATCACATCGCAAAGTCCTTCAGGAAAGTCCCACTTCCTGGAAAAAAGTCCGCCGACCTCGGCATGGCCAAAACCGAAAACCTCCTTTTCCCTCTGGGCAAAGGTAATATGCTCATTGTAGACCATTTCGGTCAGCATGGAAAATAGTTCCGGTTGACTATTATTCATAACCACTTTACCTACATCATGCAAGAGTCCTGCCACAGTGGCCTCTTCAGAGCTCAGGCCTCCGACCTCCCGTGCAAGTATGCCTGCCGCAACAGAAACGCCGATGCTGTGCTCCCAGAGCTTTTCTTCGAGCAGTCCGAAATTTTTGTAAACATTGCGGGTCGCAGCTGCAAGGACAATGTTTTTTATTGTCATAAACCCTGTCATTACTATGGCGTCAGATATGGTATCAATATTCCCGCGCGCTCCATAATAAGCTGAATTGGCAACTCTCAGGACCCTCGCGGCAAGCGCCTGATCGGCAATAATCGTATCGGCAAGTGTATCGATATCCGTGTTGGGATCATTGACCAGTTTGAGCACCTTCACAGCAACCATAGGCACTGCAGGGATTTCACAGCTTTTCAAAATCAGTTCAGCATTATTCATTATTCAGCTCCATATTTGACAGATTTGTTATATCAACTCAAGGAAGTTCCGTATCCCTGCCTGCTCCTGGCTCAGCCTTACGCCAATCTCATCAAGGTCATCATTGTTCAGTGAAAGTTCAAGAAGAATGGCATCGTGTTCGCCCGTCCAGATGCCGTCATCCTCGATCTTCGGGCTGTACCTTCGCGACAGCGCCTCGGCAAGAGATACTACAGACACGATGTCAGCATATTGTCCTGCCTTTGAAGGTGAATGATGGTACTGAATGGCCAGGACCTGCTCAACCGGCAGCTTTGCCTTCTCCGCAAACCATCCTCCTGCCTGGGCATGATCACACCCGAAAGCAGCGACCTCCTTTTCGAGCAGATCATCCGTTCCAAAGATATCCTTATACCTGTCCCTGTAAAGATTGTAAAAAATGAGCCTGCCGATATCATGCAGCAACCCTGCCAGAAAGGTGACCTTGGGACTCACCATTGTTGCCGCTTCAGCAATATAGGAGGAAATAAAAGCCACCTCATAACAGTGGGCCCAGAAATTCCTGAGATTTATGTCCCCCCTCTTCGAAAACATCGAAACCACACTTACACTGATCGCAATATTCCTGATATGCTCATAGCCAAGAAACATTATCGCCTGTTGTATCTCGCCTACCCTGCCTGAGTGCCCAAAGATAGGGGAGTTGGCGATCCTGATAATCTTTGCTGCAATTGTCTGATCGCGGGCAATTATACGGTAGAGCTCTGCCGGAGGACAAGAAGGGTCCCTGGTCGCCCGAAGTATCTGGGTAAGCACAATCGGGATAGTCGAAAGGCTATCGAGTTTATCTATGTCTTGTCTGACTTCTGATGCTTCCACCGCTGTCCTCCCTGCCCTCTATCTTTTCCTGTGTCATTATACCGGACTCTGCTGATGTTCATCCATTGTTCAGCAGCTTTGATGATGAAGCTGCAAGCTCGCGGCTTTCAGCCCTGCCGAGAAGCTTATCGATATCAAGAAGAATAATCAGCCTTTTTTCGAGCTTTGCGATGCCCTTGATGAACTCAGCGCTGATATTTGTTGCCATAGGCGGAGGAGGCTCCACTGTGTCGGCGCTGATCCTCAATACCTCTGATACGCTATCGACAACAAGGCCGGTCGTAATCCCCTGTATGTCGAGGATCATGATCCGTGATTGTTCATCATTGGCTTTAATGGAAAGACCGAACTTTTTCCTCAGGGTCACAACCGGTATGACCTTTCCCCTGAGGTTTATCACACCCTCAAGAAATACAGGTGAGTTCGGCACAGGGGTTATCTCAACCATTCGGTTGATCTCCTGCACTTTCAGGATATCCATGGCATATTCTTCATTGCCCAGACTGAATGTTACCAACTGTAATATCTTTCCGTCCATATGTCCTCGCCTCCGCCGGTTATGACGCTTTTCACTACCCCTGAAGCCTGAACCAGTCCATCACTGTCTTTAGTTCTGTTGCAACGCGGGCGAGATCATGGGCCGCAGACTGTATCTGCGAAGAAGCGGCCTCCGTATTGCGGGTAACATTAGCAATGGACTCCATGCCCGAAGACACCTCTTCCGTTGCTGCAGACTGCTGCTCCGCAGCTGCCGCTATCCGCTGGATCATGTCAGTGCCATGGTTCGAGGCCTCGACTATGCGCATCATGGCGCCGCGTGCCCCTTCCGCGAGTTTTACCCCTTTTTCAACTTCCTCGATTCCTGAGTTCATGCTATGGACCGACCGCTCAGTCTCGCTCTGTATCTTCCTTATCATCTCGCCGATCTCGCGCGTCGCCTTGCCTGTGCGCTCTGCGAGTTTCCGCACCTCATCGGCAACAACAGCAAAGCCCCTGCCCTGCTCTCCAGCGCGCGCAGCCTCGATTGCAGCATTCAGGGCAAGCAGGTTTGTCTGGTCGGCAATGTCATTTATAGTCCTGACTATATTGCCTATTTCCTGGCTTGACTTGCCGAGCTCGGTTATCGTTGCGGCAGCCTCCTTTACCGTATCTGCTATGTCGTGCATGCCTTCAACAGTGTCAGCTACTTTTTGCTTTCCCTCATCAGCTATCCTGCTGGCCTCCTTTGAGGAATTCGAGGCTGAAGAGGCATTCTGAGCAACGTCCATTACAGTCTGCGCAACTTCGGCAATCGCGGCTGCTGCCTGATCTGTCTGCCGGGACTGGTCCTGCGCTCCCTTGCTCAGGGAATTCGTAGTGGCGGAAAGCTGTTCCGAACTGGCAGCAAGCGTTGTGGCAGAACGTTTGATCTGGTTTGTTATAGCGCGCAGGTTCTCCAACATGGAGTTGAAGCCCTTTACCATTTCGCCTATCTCATCGTCCTGGCTTACAGGCACATCCTGCGAAAGGTCTCCTTCAGCTACGTGAGCAATAGTGTCAGCCATAACCTTAAGCGACCTCAGGATGCCCCGCACTGTCATGGCGCTGAGTATACTGCCTGCAATGATGAACACGATTATAAGCAGAAGCTGAGCAAGGGAAAGCCGGCCTGCCGAGGCCAGTATCTCCTTTTCCTGCAGGCCGTAGTTTTTCTCTGCAATAGCATCGAGACGGGAAAGAGCTTCTGCAAGTTCCCTGTCAGCGCTCTTTGCCAGCTTGTCCACAGCAATAATGTCCGAATTCCCTTTGCGCACTTCTACCAGGGTCCCAATGGATTTCCTGAATGCAGCGAGAGCTTCATTGGACTCACTAATCGCCCTCTTCTCCTCATCATCTTCAACAAGCGCCTCCCATTTCTTCAGCCCAAGCTCAATCTTCTCAACAGCGCCATGAAACTCCTTCACGTAATTATCATCGCCGCGCACCAGATAGTTCTTGTATGCATTGACAGCAGTCCCCAGCTGGACCCTGGCCTCCATACCGGCCTCCATCTGTACGCCGTCATCTGCGGCAAGCCCCTGGTATTGTCCGACAAGATGCCTCTGCAGATAAAACGACATGGATCCGCAGATCAGAAGCAGCCCGGACAATACTATGATCACACCATACAGCTTCTTAGCCAATGTCAGCCTCATGATAAAGCTCTCCTTTTCAGAATGTTGTATATATTTTCATTCCCTAAACTGAATTCAGGATCTCGCCGGCCAGCTCTTCGATAGAGAGAATTTTATCGGCAATACCCGCATCCACAACAGCTTTCGGCATGCCGTATACAACACAGGAATCTTCGTTTTGCGCAAAGATTCGCGCGCCGGTCTGCTTCATGGCTGTCAGCCCTTTTACGCCGTCGTTTCCCATTCCGGTAAGGATCACCCCGAGGGCCCTTCCTGGAAAACACTCTGAGACAGACAGCATGAGGGCGTCCACAGAAGGCCGGTAGATATACTCCCCGCTCTCCTCAGATATGGTCACAACAGTTTCAAGCGACCGTCTCCTTTGTACCCGCATGTGGCCTCTTCCAGGGGCGATAAAGACAACTCCGGGCTTCAAGACATCGCCTTCCTGGGCTTCTTTTACCGTAATCAGGCTCAGTTCGTTGAGCCTCTGGGCAAAGTGCCCGGTAAAGCTCGCCGGCATATGTTGTGATATGATGACCGGCACAGGAAATTCCCCCGGCAGCCTCGGAATAATCTCCTGCAGCGCCTTGGGGCCGCCTGTAGATGATCCGATCGCCACAATACTGACCCGCCTGTCGCCCGTGGTCCGTACAGGCATGGCCTGCGGTTTTTCAGCAGGATGGACATCCATATTCAGAGGCATACGGCTCCGCTTTGGAATGCCTTTCCTGGCGATCTGTTTTACTTTACTGATGAGGATCTCTCTGATATTGACGATATCTATTGAGAGGTTTGAAAGATTCTTGGGAATAAAATCCGCAGCGCCCAGCTCAAGGGCATCGAGAGTCACCTTCGCATCGTCAGTCGTCAGTGAACTCACCATAATTACCGGGACCGGATTTTGCTGCATGATCTGTCTGAGGGCCGAGATGCCGTCAAGCCTCGGCATTTCGACATCCATGGTGACGATGTCCGGTTTTAAAGTCCTGATCTTCTCAATCGCCTCTATGCCGTCGCGCGCAACAGCCACGACCTGGATCTCAGGATCCGAGGAAAGCATGGACGACAGCGCGTTGCGCATAAACGCAGAATCGTCTACTATCAGTACCCTTACCATACCGGCATCTCTTTCTCAGGCTTTTGTTTAACGGAAATCATACTGTATTGCCTAAAACCCGAAATCCTTCAGCAGGTCGTCAACTCCGGATTGGGAGACCTGCTCCGTAACAGGCATTTCGACCACAGCCCCAGCATCCATCTTCACGCCGAAGGTGGAGATAAGCCTCACAAGTTCGGCCTCTATATCGCCTACGAGCCTGATGACCTTCTTGATCGTCTGGCCTGTCAGATCCTGAAATGACTGGGTCGTAAGAATCTCCGTCAGGTCGTCTTCAAGTCCGTTTTTAAAGCCTCTGAGATATGAGATTGTATCCAAAGGCTCCTTCAGGGTGCTGATCCTGGCAGACAGTTCGTCCATCTTCAGCATATACTTCTCAACAATGCCCATGGTCTTGTTTGCCGCCTCCTCGGTTTTGCTTATGACATGCTGGAGCCTGTCTACGGCATTAGGCATTTCAACGTTTGCCATATCCTTAAGCTTGGGATCAATAGCATCCCTGAAACTCTTGATCGAATCATGCATCTTCCGCGTTATCTTCCCGATCTCCCGAAAAAGATCAGATTGTCCCTTTTTCAGTATGCCCTGGATGGCCAAATCAGCCTTGTCATAATCATTCTCAGCTATAGCGTCCATAAAAGAGATAAGATCATCAACGAGCACATATCTCGGGTCCTGCGAGCTTATTCCCCGTTTTTCAAAAAACTCCTTTGCATCGCGGACTTCCTTCACTGTTGTTTCTCCTCCGCTGGTGTGCACCTTTTTGACCACTTCCACTGTGCCGTCCCCTGCCTCCTTAATATCCACGATGACATCCTCAAAGACCGTAATGTCCTCACATGGTATGAGCCGTTTGGTATCGAGAAGAACGATAAGCCTGTCCTTGAGCTTTGCCACACCTTCGATCTGCTCCATACTGCTGCTCAGAAAACGGTCTGGAGGCTCGATCTCCGACTCTTCAATGGTAACGACTCCGCTGATATCATCAACAAGCACGCCGAAGGTCATACTGCCGCTTGCCACTACAATCACCTTGGCGCCGAGCTCGTCCTCATTGCCCAGATGAACAAGCTTTTTGAGATTAATGATCGGGACAATGCTTCCCCGCAAATTCGTCACGCCCTCTATATAAGAAAGAGATTGCGGCATCCTTGTAATCTCAGGCATGCTGATGATCTCGCGCACCTTAAGGATGGGGATCGAGTACTCACTACCGTTGAGATGAAATCCGATATATTGCCGCATCAGCCCTCCTTAAACCTTCAACGTTCCAATGATGTTTCTTGATATGCCTGCCAGGTCGAGAATAAGCACCACCCTGCCCTCTCCGGTTACAGTAGCCCCGAGTATAAATGAGGAATCTGTTTCTATACCCTGGATAGTCTTGATCACAACCTCTTCCTGACCGAGGAGTTCGTCGACTGCGATGCAGAATCTCCTGTCGCCGATAGCTATGACAAGCACATAGCGGGAGTCTGCAGCGCCTCTGTCGTCAAGGTTCAGGATATCGGTCATTTCAAAAAGCGGGTGCACTTTATCGCGCACCACCAGAGCCTTCTGGCCGGTAATATTCTCTATTTCCCTGCGTTGCACCTTGAGCGTCTCCTCAACCGGGGCAAGTGGAATTGCAAACTGAGAGTTGCCTGCTCTCACCATAAGCGCCTGGATAATGGCAAGAGTCAGCGGGATGCTGATTCTGAAAGTCGAGCCCGCGCCTTTTCTTGTCATCACCTCGACATAGCCGTTCAACTTGGAGATATTCGTTTTTACCACGTCCATACCTACGCCCCGGCCGCTCAGCTCCGTAGTCTTCTCCATGGTTGAAAAACCCGGCAGGAAGATAAGGTTGACGGCATTGTCGTCCGTCATGCGCTGGGCCTCTTCTTCTGTGATCAACCGCCTCTCTACAGCCTTCCTCTTGACCTTCTCGAGATCTATGCCCTTGCCGTCATCGGAGACCTCAATAATAATGGTATTGCCCTGCTGAAAGGCCCTGATGGAGAGCTTGCCCCTGACCGGCTTGTTGGCCCCTGCCCTTTCGTCCCGTGACTCTAAGCCGTGATCAATGGCATTTCTTATGATATGTACCATAGGGTCGCTTATATGTTCAATAACAGAACGGTCCACTTCAGTGTCTTCACCGGAGAGCACCAGTTCCACATCCTTGCCTATATTGTTCGAAAGGTCCCTGACAAGACGGGGGAACTTGCCAAAGACCTTTTTGAGGGGTTGCATCCGCATCTTCATAACAGCAAGCTGCATGTCCGAAGTGACAAGGTCGAGAAAGGCCACTGTGCCGAGGAGATGCTCAATATTCTTGTCGTCAGAGTACGTTGCTTCAAGATAATTCGCCAGATTCAGAAGCCTGTTTCTCACCAGCACGATCTCGCCGGTGAGGTCCATGACCTTGTCGACCCGCTCCACATCGATTCTAAGCGTCTGTAACGACTCCTGAGCAGGGAGATTAACCGCCTGCTTTGCGGGAACCGGCGGCTGTTCAGGCAGGCTATTTACAGCGGGTTTTTCTTCTTCCTGATTCAAGGCCGCCTTGCCCTTGTCTTCAGGCTTCCGGGGTTCCGTCCTGGGCGGAACAACTGCCTGTACAGGGGCAATTATCTCAGCAGGAGCGGCATGGACCGGCTCTGAAGCTGCGTTTAGGGCATTGTCCAGCAGAATGACAACAGGGGAAATATCCTCTTCTGCCCCGTCTTTTAACTTCAGGTGGCGCAGAAGGAGCTTCAGCATATCCACGCTCTTAAGCACAGCGTCCATCAGAGATGTCGAGATGGAGATCTCCCCTTCACGCAGTCTCTTGAGAATATTCTCTGCCTTGTGGGACAGATCAACAATGTTCCTGAACCCAAGAAAACCGGCAGCGCCCTTGATGGTATGCATGGACCTGAAGATATCGTTGAGCATCTCCTTGTCATGACCCCTTGCCTCGAGCTCGACAAAAAGTGGCTCAATCTTATCAAGAGACTCTTCAGCCTCTGTAATGAACTCGGCGATTATCTCGTCCATCTCATCCGGCATTGCTCGCTCCTCGCAGGCGCCCAATATAAGGTTATGAGTGTAAGGTGTCAGAAACTGAGGGCGCTACTCATACCTAACGTCACTTCCCCAGTTTTTCGAATATCCTGTCCATTTTTTCCTTCAGCACCTCAGCTGTAAAAGGCTTTACGATATAGTTGTTCACTCCGGCCTGAATCGCGGCTATGACCTTGTCTTTTTCTGCCTCGGCCGTCACCATCAGGACCGGCATCGCCTTCAGCCTCGCATCGCCCCTGATCTTCTTTAATAGATCAAGGCCGTCCATATTAGGCATGTTCCAGTCTGAAATCACGAAATCATAATGGTCGTTCTGCAATTTGGAATAGGCCTGTGCCCCGTCTTCAGCCTCGTCAATATTGTCGTAACCGAGTTGTTTCAGGATATTCTTAACGATCCTTCTCATCGTCGAGAAATCGTCAACAACCAGAAACTTCATCTTCAGATCAGGCATCTGAACTACCTCCCTTTCCAAACAGTTCTTTCATGATTTCTTTTATATTCCGAGCAACCATCTCTGCTGTCACCGGTTTTATCATATAGCCATTGGCTCCTGCTTTCATGGCCTTTTCCTTCTCCTCAGGGTCTGCCTCGGTCGTAACCATAACAACCGGCAGTTCTGCGGTATCAGGGTTCGCCCTCAGACTCTTCACAAACTCGATGCCGTCCATATAGGGCATATTGAGATCAGAAAGCACCAGGTTGACATTTTCCTTGCCGACTTTCTCCAGGGCGTCAAGACCGTTTTCAGCTGTAACCACCTCATATCCTTTTGATTTAAGATACAGGCTCAGGAGCTTTCTCGTCGTCGCGCAATCGTCTACAACCAATATCTTCATGCTACCCCCTCTGATATACGACAACTTTATTGATAACAACAGGCTTGAAAGCACGGGTCACGTTATGCAGGCTCTCCGATGCCCCGATAAAAAGATAGCCGTTGGGTCTCAGGCTGTCATAGAGATGAGAAACTGCCCTTTGCTTTGCCTTTTCATCGAAATAGATGAGTACGTTTCTACAGAAGATCACGTCCATATTGCGGACTGTCTTCATTTTCGAACTGTCCATCAGGTTCAGGTTCTTGAACATGACGGCATTGCGGACCGACACATCCAACTCAAAGTTCTGACCGTTTGTCTTGAAATATTTACTCATATACAACGGGGGCACGTTCCTCACGGAATAGGAGCTGTAAGCGGCCTTCCGGGCTGATTCAAGAACGCTGTCACTGATATCGGAACCGATGACCTGGGTGCGGAGCTGCGGCATCTTCTCCCTGAGCAGCATCACAAGGTTATATGGCTCCTCCCCGGTGGAAGAGGCGGCAGACCAGATACTGATATCGTTTGTCGCCTTCCGGGTTATGATTTTTGGCGTAATGTCATTGACGAACACGTCAAGCTGCTGGGGCTCCCTGAAAAAATAGGTTTCGTTTGTCGTAACTGCGTCAAACAACCTGGCAAGTTCGAGACTGTTATTTCCGTAAACCACGAGATACAGGTAGTCCTCGAAATTGGTGATATTTTTTTCCTGCATACGTTTTATAAGGCGGTTTTCAAGCAGATATTTCTTGGAATCAGGAATAAAAATACCTGATTTCTCATATATAAAGTCTCTGAGCTGTTTGAAAGTGGAATCCTGAAGTATTATATTCATAAACTCTCAAGTGTCTGCACTGCCTTTTCCCTTATGACAGGATTGTCATGGTCCTCAAGACATGCAAGCGCGCTGAATGCCTCCCGTCCCCCTATCCGGGCAACAGCATCAATTGTGGAAAGGACAACCGGCATTTCCCTGTCATTCAACCCTGCCATCAGCGCCTCGATATTGGCCGGGTCTTCTGAGCTGCCAAGGGCCTTGACTGCATGGAGTCGCACCCACATGTCCTCATCATTAAGCGCTGCCCTGATATAGTCATAACAGCAGCCAAGCTCACCCATTGCCGTAACAGCAGCCTTCCTCAATTCCCTGTCAGGGTCTTTCACGAACTGCCGGAGCTGTACAATGGCCGCATCAGAGCCGATTCTGCCGAGACCGGCTATGGCGGCGACCCTTACCTGCTGGTTGTCATCTCCTGCAAGACTGATCAGGACATTCTGATCGTCCACATGTCGGGCAAGGAGCTCCCTGAGCGTGGCGTTGAATTCACCTGCGTGACCGCAGAGAGTCTGCTGATCGAGTATTATAAGGGCCTTCACTATCTCTTCAAGCACATCCCTGTATTTCTCAACAGAGAGCAGTTTCAAAAGGAGTTCAAAGGAGTCATTTCCGCCTATCCTGCCCAATACCTCTATTGCCACCTTTCTCACATGGCTGTCATTGTCGCTAATCGTATCCTGAAACACCTGCAACTCCCCGCTATTGCTCATCTCTCCGAGCGCCCTGACGCTTGCACGGCGGACATCCCGCAGGTTGCCTTCAATAAGCTTTACCAATGAAGGGACCGCGTCCCGGCATCTGAGTTCGCCGATCAGCCCGATAGCCAGTACCCTTCCGCGGAATCTAATGGAAGGGTTTTCAAGGCAGCCCACAAGAGCGTCTTTGCAACCGAAACTCAGAAGGGCTTCCCTTATACTGTCCAGCCTTTCCTCGCTCTCAGGCGCTGAGGGGTCCAGAGATCCGCCCATGTCCACGATGTCTGTTATTGCTTCTTCCAGACCGAGCGCAACAATGCCTTTCAGTGCTATCATCTTTTCGTCCCAGTCGCTATTTTTCAGCATATCGACAAGGATACCTGATATGCCGGCCATGGAAGGAGTTGCTCCGATCCGGACAAGACTCTTCACTATTTCGCGTTTTTCCATTTCATCAGCCCTGGAAAAACAGGCCAAAAGGGGACCTGTCGCAATAGGCGAGCCAATGCTTCCGAGCGCCTCAAGCGCGGAAAACCTGAGGACCATGCTCTGACTTTCAATGAGCGAAACTATAGGCAGGACAGCAGCTTCATCCTGTATTTTCGCGAGCGCTTCAAGCGCGGAAAAGCATACCCATTCCTCATCCTTGAGCGCATCGAGGAGAAAAGGGACCGCATCTTTTTGCATCACAAGACCTGCAGCCCTGACAGCCGAAGCCCGCACATTCTGATTGGAGTCCTTAAGCAGCGGCAGGATTTTCCCGGAATCAACATCCTGATTGATGTCGATCAGAAGATCAAGGGCGAATTTTCTTATATCGTCATCCTTGTCCCTGAGAAGAGAATACAGAAGAGGCACTGTCTCCACGCCGATCTCCCTCAGGATTATAAGTGCAGTATTCCTGAGATACGAATCTTCCCTGAGAAGGGGGATTACCATGTAGGCAGTGACTTCACCTCCTATGGAAACAAGAGAGCGCATTGCTGCATCCTGAACGCCAGGATTATTGTCCTGCAAAGCCCTGATCAGAGGATAGATTGCCCGCTCATCCCCGCCTGAGAGAAGCTCCGCGGCAGCCCGTCTTTTGGTGTCATCACTATGGGAAAGGTCTTTCAGCAATTTTGGCATGCGTATGGAACGCTTCATAATTTATATTAATCGGCCTGTTCAGTCGGTTTCTTTAACCGACATCTCATTTGACATCCTGGCCTTAAGCCGTATTAATGCCTGGCTATGGAGCTGGCAGACCCTGCCCTCCGTCAGTTTCATGACTTTTCCAATCTCCTTCATGGTCAACTCATCCCAGTAGTAAAGCGAAAGTAGCAGCTTTTCCTTTTCAGGGAGTGCCGAGATAAAGCGGGCAAGGACCTTTTTTTGATCAGCCTCCTCAAGCATGGCAAGCGGGCTCCTGGCCTGCCGGTCAGGGATACATTCAAGGATATTCAGGCCCTCATTCGGGCCGCCATCCTCAAAATCCTCAAAGCGAAGTGATATTGCGCCGTTTGCGCTCTGGAGGGTCTTATAATACTCATCGAGGGAAATTTCAAGCATTTCAGCAACTTCTTCATCGTCAGGCATGCGTCCGAGTTTCTTTTCGAGACTGCCGTGGGCCGTCTTGATCTCATTGATCTTCTGCTTCATGGATCTGGGCACCCAGTCCACGGACCTGAGTTCGTCGAGCATTGACCCTTTTATCCTGAATTCGGCATATGTCCTGAGCTTGACTCTGCCGTGCTCGAATTTTTCAAGCGCGTCAAGCAAACCCATGAGGCCGCTGCTGATGAGATCGTCGACGGTCATTTGAGGCGGAAGCCGCCATGAAAAACGGTTTGCCGTATATTTTATAAACGGAAGGAAATCCCTGATGATTTTTTCTTTATCTTCCTCAGAAAATACTGCTTTATATCCTGTCACCTTTCCCGGCATCTCCCATTATGTTGATGCATCTATTATTCCCGGCAACTGCCTCGCTTCAGTTTCTGACTACTGCCGACTCCCTAATTCCTGCCGATACAGAAATACCTGAAACCGAGTTTCTTCATCTTTGCAGGGTCGTAAATATTACGCAGATCGAAAAAGAGAGGCTCTTTCAGCAGCCCCTTCAGTTTCAACAGGTCGAGGTTTCTGAACTCGTTCCATTCAGTCACGATAACGAGCGCATCTGCGCCTTTTGCACAGTCGTAGGCATTTGCAGCAAACTTCACGCCTGCGCTGAAAATCGCTTTTGCGTCTTCCATGGCGATCGGATCATAAGCCGTCACCTTCGCCTTTGCCTTAAGGAGATGTTCGATGATTCGGACCGAAGGCGCTTCGCGCATATCATTGGTATTAGGCTTGAAAGAAAGACCGAGCAAAGCTACGGTTTTTCCCCTGATCTGTCCAAGTTCATGTCGTATCTTTTCAGAGACAATCAGCTTCTGCCGTTCGTTGGCCTCAACCGCTGCCCCGACCACTCCAAGTTCGACATTATTGTCCCGCGCGATGGTCATCAGCGCCCTCGTGTCCTTTGGAAAACACGACCCGCCAAAGCCCGGACCAGGGTGGAGAAACTTCCCTCCAATCCGATGGTCAAGCCCCATGCCTTTTGCAACCATATGGACATCAGCGCCGACCCTGTCACAGAGGTTGGACATCTCGTTGATAAAGGATATTTTAACAGCAAGAAAAGAATTCGAAGCGTATTTGATAAGTTCGGCAGTCTCAACATTGGTGATCACAAACGGGGTCTCTATAAGATAGAGCGGACTATACAGGTCCTTCATGATCGCGATTGCCTGCTGGCTCGAAGTTCCCAGCACTACCCTGTTGGGACGCATAAAATCCTCGATCGCAGAACCTTCCCGAAGGAATTCAGGATTAGATACGATATCGAAATCCACCTGCTCCTTAAGCCGCTTCGAGATGATCTGTCTGATCCTGGCGCCGGTGCCAACAGGCACTGTGCTCTTGGTGACTATCACCTTATAGTCCCGGATGCCCTGGGCGATCTCAGCAGCCACCTCCTCCACATAACGCATATCCGCTGAACCGTCTCCCCGCGGCGGTGTGCCCACCGCAATGAAGATGACCAGGCAGGAGTCAATGGCATCCTGAATCTTTGTTGAAAACCTGAGGCGGTTGTTCTTGACATTCTTCCTGACAAGATCGCCAAGACCGGGTTCAAAAAAAGGTATCTCCCCTTTTTTCAGGGACCTGATTTTTTTTGCGTCCTTGTCTATGCAGGTGACTGAAACGCCGAATTCGGCAAAACAGGCCCCTGTGACGAGCCCGACATATCCTGTTCCTATGACTCCGATATGCATATTACCTCCAGATTATTGCAATTGGTTATGTATTATACAAGAATATATCCAAATATTCTGCACGGTTCATGGGTCCGTGTGTGCCCAGCCGCATTGCCGGGCGCTCTATCGCAGGCCTCTTCTATTTGTGGCAAGCCGGACAAAGTCAGGACTGAGTGGAGCCTCTTGCAAAAGTACCAATTCAGTCATTCCGAATGAAATGAGGAATCTTTCATCGTGTTGATAAACATAAGATTTTTTCCTTTGGTCGAAATGGCAACCTTGTGTTTTTTACTTTTGCAAGGGCCTCAATGGTATTATAAAAACGCCTCCGCAAGATAAAATAGGAATTCTGATACTTTTGCAAGTGCCTCAAGTGCTTTTTAAAAAGGATACATCACTATATGCCGCGCAAATTTCTACGCCTTTTGTCTGATAATCCCTTTCTGCTGTCTGCCAATCTGGAGCGGATAATCAGCAACAGGGAGGAGTCGTTCGTGCTGGAGAAGCATGATGTGTCAACGACTGTCGGCATTCTCGCAGGCAGGTATACAGGGCTTCCCCATGACCTATTGGTAAAGAGGTTCAATTACAAGGGTTTTTTTCACTTCCTCGCAAAGCTCGTCTTCGGCAGCAGGGCGCAGCACCTCTATAAAATAAATCTTAGGCTTTGGGAAATGGGGCTCCCGGTGCCGGAACCCTTTGCCTGCATAGAACTCACCTGGAAACAGAGAAATTCCTTTTACCTCAGTTCTGTAATAGAAAATTCGATGAATCTTGTCCATATATTCAATAACCCGCAATTAAGCAAATACGAAAATATCGCATGCCTGCTCGCCAGGAATGTGGCCGACTGGCATTTGGCCGGAGCAGTTCACGGAGACCTGAAATGGTCCAATATTCTTGTGCAGGAGAATCCGGATGCAATGAGTATTTTTTTTATTGACCTTGATCAGACAAAATTATACGGCGCCCCAAATATTGCCGGGATTATAAAAGACCTCGCAAGGTTTTATCGCAATGGGCTTGAACTCGGCGCAGAGGCATGGGTTGATTCAAAATTTCTTCCTGAGTATATGGCCTGCGTTCCATCTGATATAAAAAACAGGATAGATGTGGACCATATTAAAGACAAGGCACATAAAGACTGGAAGAAAAAAGATCGCCGAAGAACTTAAAACCCTTTCACGCCTTGAGATGAAATCATCAATAAAGCCTTTGAAGAAGACCTTATCCTTGACAGGGAAAGGAGCAGAAAGGCAATACGTTAAATATGGTATAATTCACTTCTAAAAAATGGAGAGGTGGCTGAGCGGTTGAAAGCGGCGGTCTCGAAAACCGTTGTGGGGGCAACCTCACCGGGGGTTCGAATCCCCCCCTCTCCGCCAGACATTAACTGAAAATTGCCCGAGACCCTCTTATAAGTCCTCGTACCTGACCATCGAAATCTCCCTGAAATTTTCCTACGCTTGAGACGAAGGAAATTATCCTCAAAGATCAATGCGCAGAGGGAAAAATGTACCCTTACACAGGGAAAAATATTCTTCTGGTCAGGGGGTGTTTCCGCCTGCCGGCGAATTTATTGTTGACAATCAGAGCCAATGAGCCCTGGCACGGCAGTTGCTTTCTCTTTGATATTGGAAACATCCAAATCTCCAGGAGGTGGCAGATGAATTTTGTTATAGGCGGATTACTGATGTGCGGCATGGCCCTTTTTGTAGGACTGATGTTCAGGGACTCCGGCCTGTCTGTCCTTAACCCTGACGCTGCGATCATAGTTCTTGGAGGCAGCATCTGCTCTCTGTTCATAGGCTTCCCTTTCAGCAAGATACGCAGCTCTGTTAGAGACATTATCGAGACCTTCAGGGACCAGCGTGAAAGGGAGGATCTCCTGATTGAAATAACAGGACTATCCAGGATTTACAGGAGAGCTGACATAAGGGCAATGGAACGCAGGATAAAGGATATAGACAACGATTTTCTCAGGTTCGGCCTTGAACTTCTGATAAACAATCATAGTGAGGAAGACATTCGACAAAGCATGGAACGGGAGATGGCTGTACGAATTGTAAATTACAATACAAGCCAGAATATCCTGAAAACCATGGCGCGGCTGACTCCTGCCTTCGGGCTGGTAGGCACCGTAATAATCCTAATCAGGATGTTCAGCAATCTGCATTCTGTAGACGCTCTGGCCCCACTTATGGCAGGCGCTCTTATGTCAACCCTTTACGGAGTGGTCATTTCAAACCTCTTCATGCTGCCCCTGGGCGCAAGAGTGACTGACAGGTCTGTGGTCTCCGAAATATTGATGAATATGACCATGGAGGGCATACTTGCCATACATAATGGAGAACACCCCATGAAGATAGAAGAAAGGCTTCAGGGATATGACAGCATAGGAAATACCGACCCACGGAGGGCTGATACTGTCCTGTCTGTCAGGGAGATATGACTATCTGAACGAAAAGTAATGGCACTGGTGAAATTCAGATGGAGGTCGGCAAAACAGTGAAAAAGACAGAATGGATTCCCTCTCCGTACAGGAGGCTCATGGCTAAAACCGGCGCCTCCATAGATACGGACAGCAACTGGCTCATAACCCTCAGCGATCTGCTGACCCTGCTCCTGGTCTTTTTTGTCTTTGCCCTCACCGCAGGGAATCTGACTGCGCAGAAGACGCCTGAGCAAAAAAATGCGGCTATTCAACCCTCAGATCATAATAAATCAGCCCGGCCTGCAGCTTATGAGGAACCAGGCTACGGAATGTCTTCCATAATCGAAGACCTGAAAATGCAGGAGGGGGTGTCCGTCCGTACCGTCAAAGGTGAGGTAATCATAACTCTGAAAGAAAAGGTGACTTTCAGCCCAGGTGAGGCGGACATACTGCATTCGTTTGAGCCTATACTTGATAAGATCGGCGGCATGATACGAAATCACCCCCAATTCCAGGTGGAAATCGACGGTCATACTGACAATCAGCCTATCAGCACACCTCTTTACCCCTCCAACTGGGAACTATCAGTAGACCGTGCCACAAAGGTACTCAAATATTTCATCAAAAAACAAGGGATAAACCCGGCCCGTTTTTATGTGAAGGGCAATGCTGAGCTCAGACCTCTGTTACCCAATGACACCCCTGAGAGCAGGGCTGAAAACAGGAGGGTGGAGATAAGACTGAAGCCCTAAGACAACTGTTCTTCCTTGAGCATCTTATATTCCACGCTGTCGACAAGGGCCTGATAAGAGGCCTCGATTATGTTCTCCGACACGCCGACAGTTCCCCAGCGGCCCTCTTTGTCGCCGGATTCCACCAGGACCCTTACCCTGGCTGTTGTGCCCTTGCCGGCTGTTAACACGCGCACCTTATAATCAAGCAGTTTCACTTCACGGAGAACAGGATAAAACTTCTCAAGCGCCTTGCGCAGTGCGTTGTCAAGAGCGTTTACAGGACCGTGCCCCGTAGCAGCGGTGTGCTCAACATGCCCGCTCACCCTGACCATAATCGTCGCCTCGCTCAGGGACTCATCACCCTCTTTCCTCTTTTCGATGATCACCCTGAACCCTATAAGGTCAAAGAACCTCTTGTGCAGGCCAAGGGCTTTTTTCATGAGCAGTTCAAAGGACGCCTCTGCTCCTTCGAACTGGAAGCCCTGGCTTTCAAGCTCCTTAAGCTGAGTAATGATATCGATAAGCTGCACAGAATCGTTTGAGAGTTTGATACCGAACTCCTCTGCTTTTCTGAGGATATTCGCCCTGCCTGCCAGATCAGAGATGAGAATGCGCTGTGAATTGCCTACAAGGGCCGGGCTGATATGTTCATAGGTCTCGGAATGCTTCAGGATCGCGCTCACATGCATGCCTGCTTTATGGGCAAAGGCGCTGTCTCCTGTGTAAGGCTGCCGCTTGAAGTGCCTCAAATTTGCGATCTCATTTACAAACCGCGATACTTCACGTAACTTTTCAAGCTTCTTGTCAGCAAGGCATTTCATGCCGAGCTTCAGCTGAATATTGGGAATGATCGAGATAAGATTGGCATTGCCGCAGCGTTCACCAAGGCCGTTGATCGTGCCCTGGACCTGCGTTACGCCCTCTTCAACGGACACTATTGAGTTTGCAACAGCACAGTCACTGTCGTTATGCACATGAATACCGAGCGGTGCAGAGCAGGCCTTCTTCACCTTCCTGACAATCTCCCTGATTTCCGAAGGCGTGCAGCCTCCGTTGGTATCGCAGAGCACCAGGCATTCAGCCCCGGCATCATGGGCCGCCTCAAGACATTGCAACGCATATTCCTGGTTACGTTTATAACCGTCAAAGAAATGTTCCGCGTCAAAAAAAACCTTGTCAGTGCGTTTTTTCAAAAAAGCAACCGAGTCATGGATGATTTCGAGATTTTCCCTGAGTGGGACCTTAAGCGCCTCCTTCACGTGAAAATCCCAGGTCTTGCCAAAAATCGTTATCACAGAGGTATTCGCATCAAGAAGCGCCTTGAGAGTCTCATCCTTTGAAGCCTTCTTCTTTGGCCTGTGAGTACTGCCGAAACTCACGAGTTTTGCATTGGCAAGTTTAAGTTTTGCAGCCTTTCTGAAGAATTCCAGGTCGCGGGGATTCGAGCCAGGATAGCCGCCCTCGATATAGTGCAGTCCGAGTTCGTCGAGCTTCCCGGTTATCCTGAGCTTGTCCTCAACAGAGAAAGATACATCCTCTGACTGGGCCCCGTCCCTGAGCGTGGTATCGTATATTTCGATTTTTTTCATATGGTCTCAGTATACGCAAACAGGAGTCGGAATATTCCGGTTCCTGTCTCCCTATGCCGCCAGCCCAAAGGCCTCATGGAGCACGCTCACTGCAAGCTCCGTATATTTCAGGTCTATGACGCAGGAGACTTTGATCTCTGACGTGCTGATCATGGCAATATTGATGTTGTTGGAAGCAAGTGTCTGAAACATCTTTGAGGCAACGCCCGAATGCGTCCTCATACCTACGCCGATCACCGAGATCTTGCTGATGTCCTCTCTCTTGTCCACGCGCTCTGCTCCGAGTTCCTTTGCAAGGGCCTCAGTCACCTCAAGAGCCTTGCGCGTGTCGTTTTTCGGAACAGTAAAGGAAATATCAGCGAACTTGCCGTCGCTGCTTATATTCTGGACGATCATGTCAACAACTATATTCGCGGCTGCTATGGCCTCAAACAGTTTTGCAGCGATCCCAGGCTTGTCAGGCACGTTCACTACCGTAATCTTCGCCTGGTTCTTGTCGTAGGCTATGCCTGATACGACTACATTTTCCATCTCTTTATCCTCCTCCACAACCAGTGTTCCGGGATTATCATTAAAGCTCGATCTTACAACAACCGGCACTCTGTACTTCATGGCAAATTCAACGGACCGGGTCTGAAGCACCTTGGCGCCGAGACTCGCCAGTTCAAGCATCTCCTCATAGGATATCTTTTCAAGCTTCCTCGCCTCAGGTACGATGTTCGGGTCAGCTGTATAGACGCCGTCCACATCCGTGTAGATCTCACAAAGGTCAGCCTTAATGGCAGAGGCAATAGCCACGGCAGAGAGGTCAGAGCCTCCTCTTCCGAGAGTAGTCACGTCCTGGCTCTCGGTAATACCCTGGAACCCGGCAAGCACCACCACATATCCTTCGTCAAGCGCCTGTTTTGTCCTGCTGCCTGTGATCCTCTCAATCCTGGCTTTGGTATGTACCGTGTCGGTTATGATCCCTGCCTGACGGCCTGTGAATGACCTCGCCTTATGGCCGAGCTCCTCAATGGCCATCGCAGTAAGAGCGCTTGAAACGCGCTCGCCTGAAGACAGAAGCACGTCCATCTCGCGTTCGGCAGGCGAGGCAGATATATGGCCCGCCAGGCCGATAAGTTTATCTGTCTCACCGGACATCGCAGAGACAACCACGACTACCCGGTTTCCCTGCTCAACTGTCCTGACAACGCGGTTGGCCACGTTTTTTATCCGCTCTATATTCCCGACTGATGTGCCTCCGTATTTCTGTACTATCAGCGCCACGTTATCCTCCGCATCATTTCCCTTTAATGAAATAATCCATAAGTCTGAACCCTTCTTCAAATACCATGATGTCATTACGCCCGGTAATCGTTTCGTCATAGGCAGAGACTATACTGCCGGTCTGCTTCAGGTTGTCATAAAGGACAAACGGGACAGGCTCCTCAGAATGGGTCCTTAGCTCAACGGGCGTAGCATGGTCCGGGAGTACCAGCACCCTGTATTCCGGAAAAGCCCTCATTCCTTCCATGACACTTCCAACGATATATTTATCAAAGTCTTCAATCGCCCTGACCTTGTCCTGATATTTGCCGGAATGACCGGCCTCGTCAGGCGCCTCAACATGAAGGTAGACAAAATCAACTCTGTTTAATGCCTCAAGCGTTGCCTCGGCCTTTCCCTTATAATTCGTATCAAGATACCCGGTCATCCCCGGCACTTTCAGGATTTCGAAGCCGGCATAAATGCCGAGGCCTCTTGTAAGGTCCACAGCGGAGACCAGCGCCCCGTTGATGCCGTATTTATCGCGAAAAACCGGCATCTGAGGCCGCCTGCCCTGCCCCCAGAACCATAAGCTGTTGCCGGGGTTCTTTCCATCCCTGACCCTGTTGCGGTTGACAGGGTGGCAGTCAAGGATATCAACAGACTTCAGCATAAGCCCTCTTATCACTTCCTCGCCTTTTCCTACCGGGAGATAGTCAATTATGTCCCTGCCCAGGATATCGTGGGGAGGCACGCATTCGAGGTCAGCGGAACCGCCTGTCCAAACCATAAGATGCCGGTAGCTGACGCCGGGATAAAAGACAAGTTCATCAGTTCCGAGCTGACTGTTGATCTCGAGGATGAGCTCCCTTGCCTCATCAGAAGAAATATGACCACTGCTATAGTCCTCCATCACAGCCTTTGACCTGTCCTTGTTGTATCTAAGGGTAACAAGGTTGCAGCGGAAAGCAACATCATCACTGCCGAGTTCAACACCTATGCTGGCCGCCTCAAGAGGCGCCCTCCCGGAATAAAACCTGGCCGGGTCATAGCCGAAGATGCTCAGGTTCGCTACGTCCGAACCAGGGTGCATACCTTCAGGCACGGTCCTCACCCTGCCGACAATGCCTGTCGAGGCAAGCCTGTCCATGTTGGGCGTATCAGCCTTCTGGAGCGGTGTCTTGCCGCCAAGCGCTGCAATCGGCCTGTCAGCCATGCCGTCTCCTATAATCACCACATATTTCATAACATATTCCTGTCTATCTGCCCCTGGGCCGTTTATTCGACAACATCGCCTTCCACCAATTCCACATCAATTCCCTTTTCCTTTAGAAAACTCAGACCCTTTTCCAGGTTGTCCTTTTCTCCTTCGAGTTCAAGCACCATCTCACCGGCTGTCTCAGTAACCCGGGCACGCCTGATGTTCGGCATCACATTAAACTGCCTGGCCATGGTAAAAATCACAGGTTCTCTGATCAGGTCCTGGGGAAATGTCAGTTTCACCCTCATTTTCATATGGCAGCCCCCGGTGCGCCGCCTGCAATGGCAGGGACAATGGAGACCTCATCGCCATCCTTCACCTGAGTTTCCTCAGCGTTGAGAAACCTGATATCCTCATCATTTACATAGATATTCACAAATCTGCGGATCTTGCCGTTTTCAGATACGCGCTCGGCAAGTCCGGGATACAGCTTGTCAAGGCTGCTCACTAAGGACATGACTGTCCCGGCGGTTCCATCTACTTCCTCTTTGCCTTGCGTCAGCCTCTGCAGCGGGGTCGGGATCCTTACTTTCACTGCCATTATCGGCCCTCCTTGTCAGTCGCTATTTTTATTTTTCCAAGCGCTTCCTCAAAAGAGGCAAGGCCGGGCTTAATGTAATACGGAGATATCGTATGCCCCTGCAGGGCCTCCTGCGTCTTAAGTCCGTTTCCGGTAATACATATGACCGTTGACTCATCACGTTTGATCTTCCCTGCCCTGATCAGCTTTTGTGTTACAGCAAGAGTCACGCCGCCCGCTGTTTCAGCAAAGATACCCTCTGTCCTGGCAAGGAGCTTTATCGCGTCTATAATCTCCTGGTCCGACACATCCTCAGCATAGCCTTCGGTCTCCCTGATAACCTGGGTCGCATAAAAACCATCGGCAGGGTTTCCAATAGCCAGGGACCTTGCCACAGTATCAGGCTTCACCGGTCTGATAACATCAGTGCCTGCTTTTACAGCTGTGGAAATGGGGCTGCAGCCTGTTGCCTGAGCGCCGAAAATTCTGGTCTTCACCTCTGACAGAATGCCGATCTGCTTGAATTCCTTCAAGGCCTTCCACACCTTGGTCAGAAGCGAGCCGCTGGCGCATGGTATAACAATATTGTCAGGGGCCTTCCAGCCTAACTGCTCTGCGATCTCATATCCTGTGGTTTTGGAACCCTCAGCGTAGAAAGGTCTGATATTAATATTCACAAACGCCCAATTATACTTGTTGGCGATTTCGCTGCAGAGCCTGTTGACCTCATCGTAATTGCCGTCAACAGCAATAAGGTTCGGCTCATATACCAGCGAAGCAGTAATCTTGCTCGCCTCGAGTGTCGCAGGAATGAAAATAAACCTGTCAAAACCGGCCCGGGCCCCATGCGCTGATACGGAATGGGCAAGGTTCCCTGTGGAAGCGCAGGCGACTGTATCAAAGTTGAACTCCTTTGCCTTGGTCAGGGCCACTGCAACCACCCTGTCCTTGAAAGAAAGTGTGGGGTGAACAACAGTATCGTCCTTGATATAGAGCTCATCCACGCCAAGAACATCGGCAAGCCTGTCTGCCCTGACAAGCGGCGTATATCCTGAATCAAGACCCACCTGAGGTTCTCCATCAATCGGTAAAAGTTCCTTATATCGCCAAAGGGTCTCAGGCCGCTGTTTTATTTTTTCCCTTGATAGCGCCGAAGCAATACTCTTATAGTCATAAGCCACTTCAAGCGGACCGAAGCAGAATTCGCAGACATAAATCGGATCAACAGGGTATTCTCTTCCGCATTCCCTGCATTTGAGTCCATTTACATGCCCCATATTTCCACCTCCCCTCAATAAAGTCGTCTTATTTTACTGCAAGAAGGAAATTAATTAAAGAGATCCGGACAGCTATTGAGAAACCCGAAGGCTTCACGAGTCGAGGACTTCCCTGACCTTTTGCAGGAGCTTCATGGGCGATACGGGCTTTGGGATGAAGTTAACAGGCCCGTTAAAAACCCCGTTTCCCCGGACAAGATCGCCGGCATAACCGCTCATGAACAGGGTCCTTATTCCGATATTCTCTGCAAGAATCGCTTCGTACACTTCCCTGCCGTTTTTTTTCGGCAGGACCACGTCAAGGATGAGCATGCTAATACAGTCCCTGTTGGCATAATAGAGCTCCAGGGCCTCCTCCCCATCCTTTGCAGCAATAACTCTGTAGCCGAATTTTTCAAGCACGTCCCTGTTGAGTTCCCGCACCATCATATCATCCTCAACAAGCAAAATTGTCTCAGACCAGGTTTTCATGCGTTCGCAAAGACCCCGGCAACACACGCCATAAACGCCGGCTTCTTTAGGGAGTTGGAATTTACAAATATACCATTAGCAGACCCATCCCTTGAGGGGAATTCAGGGAGACCCCGAAGCAGAGACTGGCTATGTATTAAATGGTATATCTGCATTTTCTGTGTCCCTTGGATGTATTGCCATGTTGTAATAGTTTTCCTGCATATATGCCCTGATGTAATCAGAATACATCCAAACAGGCCCTGAAACAAATTGTAATCAGCCAGCCTGTTCAGGATTTGGTCTTTTTTGCCTCGTCCCAGAGTGCATCCATCTCAGCAAGCGGCATATCAGCAAGCTTTTGGCCTTTTTCAGCAGCCGCCATTTCAATATGCCGGAAACGGGAGATGAACTTGCTGATGGTCTTCCTCAGCGCTTCCTCGGGATTGACGCCGATAAAACGTGAGATGTTGACTACCATGAAAAGGATATCGCCGAGTTCGTCTTCGATCTCATGTTCTTTTTTGTTCTCCACCGCGTTCCTGAACTCAGCAACTTCTTCGTCGAGTTTCTCAAGCGCATCGGCAGTCCGCTCCCAATCAAAACCGACTTTCGCTGCGCGGTCCTGGATTTTCTTTGCTCGCAGAAGGGCAGGAAGTGTTTTTGGAACGCCCTCAAGAATGGAATCACGCTGTTTGCCTTCGCTCTTTTTGATCTCATCCCATTTGATAACCACTTCACCGGAGGTCTTGCATTGTGCATCCCCAAAAACATGCGGATGGCGTAAAGTCATTTTGTTTTTAATGCCGGCAATGACATCTGAAAGATCAAACTCGCCTCTCTCCTGAGATAGTCTGCTCTGAAATACGATCTGAAACAGGAGGTCTCCAAGCTCCTCTCTGATAGCGACAGGGTC
Source organism: Thermodesulfovibrionales bacterium (assembly GCA_020056455.1). Classification (GTDB taxonomy): domain Bacteria; phylum Nitrospirota; class Thermodesulfovibrionia; order Thermodesulfovibrionales; family UBA6898; genus UBA6898. Next base: position 1,351 of record JAGVHR010000235.1, on the reverse strand, counting down.
CCCTTCATCAATAGCTTCGAGTACCTCATAAGCCTCCTCTATAATAAAAGGCTTAAGAGATTCCCTGGTCTGCTCCCTGTCCCAGGGGCATCCGCCCGCGCCCCTAAGTCTTGCCATGATCTTTACGAGTTCTTCAATATCCATAGGATTTTATGATAGGGATGAGCTGAAGACAAGTCAAATACTGCTTATTTTATGCAGCTGGATGTAAAATAAAGTGTGCCGGGATTCCTCTATATCCATATCCCCTTTTGCGTAAGGAAGTGCGTGTATTGCGATTTTCTTTCCGTGCCTTATGATGAAACTATTGCAAACAGTTACACGGATGCGTTATGCAGGGAGCTGGAGCTAAAAAAAGGGCTGTCGTCAGGCCTGAAAGCGGTCTTTATCGGCGGCGGCACCCCATCGGTCCTTCCTGAAAAGTATATCGCAAGAATCTTTTCGTGCATAAGGGCCAATTATACCCTGGCGCCTGATACTGAAATAACTGTCGAGGCAAACCCTGGAACATTAACACAGTCCGGAGTGGCTGCCCTGCCTTCGATGCCGGTCAACCGCCTCAGCCTCGGCATCCAGTCCTTTCATGATCGCGAACTCAAGTCCCTGGGCCGTATTCATACTGCTCAGGAAGCAATACATTCCGCAAAAATGGTCTGCGCAAGCGGCATTAAAAACCTCTCGATCGATCTTATCTACGGCATTCCAGGGCAGGCCATTGATTCCTGGCGTCATTCCCTCGCAACTGCTGTTTCACTCGGGCCAAAACATATCTCAGCGTATGAACTTACCCCGGAGAAGGGGACCGCGCTTCAGCAGATGCTGGATACAAACGCCCTGACCCTGCCTTCTGAGGACAATGTCCTTGAAATGCAGGACCTTGCAGTCACCTACCTTGCCGCCTCAGGCTATGAACATTATGAAATATCCAGCTACGCCCTGCCGGGTTATCGCTGCATCCATAACCTTAACTACTGGGGCAGGGGGGAATATATCGGAACAGGCGCCGGGGCCCATTCTTTTATGAAAGGGGTCCGTTCAGAAAATACCAGAGACATCAGAGAATACATCACAAGGCTGGGCAAACATGAAATCCCTGAAGCCGGAGCAACTGAAATATTGAGCGAAGACGCGCTGAAGGAATTTATTTTTCTCGGCCTCAGGAAGATGGAAGGCATCCGGCTTTCATCTGCCTACGAGCTTGGGCTGAATATACCAAAGGCAGCTACAGAACTGATACAGGAAGGATTCGCCCAAATCTCAGACAGCCATTTCCGCTTTTCTGCAAAAGGACTATTGATTTCAAATACCCTAATCGCAAAATTGCTGCAAAACCTGGGTCTGTGACAAGTCC
>JAGVHR010000133.1 GCA_020056455.1 Thermodesulfovibrionales bacterium | reverse complement strand
TCCACATAGACCGGTTTTTCAACAATCTTATTCCCCTCAGGGGCATTCCTGGCCATCCATCCGTAGAGCAGGGAAACAAGAGACAGCAAGGCAATGGCAATAATTCTTATCTGCTTTTTCGTCATCAGGATGCGGTAAGAGTAAGACGAGGTTCTCCATTGATAATATCTAACCTTATAATCAGTTCCCTGAGTCTTACCCTGAATTCTTTTGGGGAAGACAAACTGCCCCAGTCTAATCTGCCGAGTGCTGAATCAAGCAGTTCTGAACTGGAGGAGCCCCGCACCTCGTCGATTTCCCCCTGATCATTGAAGTACAACATTATCTCCGCGCTTCCCTCGCGCATACCGCCGGAAAAATCGCTTTCTATCTCCTGCTTCAGCGACTTCCGGAGTGTCTTTGAAGCGCTTGACACATAGGCCCTGATATGAATGTCAGCCATCTTACGCGCAAGAGCGGTCTTCATCATGTCCGGGCCAGGCGAAACTGATGCAGCTTCCTGCGGAATCTCAGATGAACTCAGGAACTCCTGCGCTGCCGGGACAGACTTGCCGGCCATCTCCACTGCCACGTCAGGAGCTTCTGTTTCAGGGTCTCTCGCTTCAGAAGACGTCTGAGGACCAGTAGTAATTGCCTTCACTTCGTCGGGACTCTGTGAGGCAACTCCGGAGGCATCAACCAAAAGCGACACCATAAAATTATCAGGCAGTTCTGACTGATGCTGGGAAGCGGCAACCATAAGCAATGCCCCGATAACATGCAGAAAAAATGAAGAGATATAATGCTCCCTGAGATCCACTGTTATATCTTACCCATAGGGACCCGGAAAATCCAAATATCCAATCATGATTCCTGCTTCAGTCCTGCTTCTCAGTCGCAAAATCCTCCCCCATTGAGTGGGGCGGGCAAGGATGAGGGTGAACTATTACGAAAACCTGCCATCAGTCAACGCTCAGAAACGCGGTTTTCAAATATTCAGTCTCAGGCATGGAAAGGAGCACAGGATGGTCAGGCGCCTGGGAACGAAATTCAAGAAGCCGCAGCCTTCTGCCAGCATTTTTTGCAGCAACATTGAGCATCTCTATAAAGAGGTCCCTGCCGAGATGATAGGAACATGATGACGTTGCCAGGATGCCCCCTGATTTTATCAGTCTCATGCTCAGCTCATTGATCTGGCGGTATGCCCTGACAGCCTCTTTCAGCCTTCCTGCGCTCTTTACAAATGCGGGCGGATCCAAAACTATGAAGTCATACGTCTTCCCACCTTTGCGCAGCGCCTTGTCAAGATGCTCAAAGACATCATCAACTGCAAAAACCATCTTACCGCTTAAGTTGTTCAATCCGGCAATTCGCGCGGCCTGTTCAAGCGCCTTCCCTGATGAATCAACACAGGTAATTTCCGCCCCGGCCGAGGCAAGATGCATGGACCAGGCCCCGATATAAGAGAAGAGGTCAAGCCCCCTACCCGCCTGAATATATTTTTTCAGACGGACCCTGTTTTCCCGCTGATCAAGAAAAAACCCGGTCTTCTGTCCCTCCATGGGATCAATCTCGAAAAGCAAGCCGTCCTCATGAATAACAGGCTTTATTTCCATTGTGCCCTTCACTAACTCTTTCGAAAGTGGTAATCCCTCCAGGACCCGCACCCTGCTGTCATTTCTGAGGACTATTGTCTCAGGCTTCAGTTGATCATCCAATATATCTATAATATTGGTCCGGAGGGCCTCCATACCGAAGGTAAGAAACTGAAGAACAAGGCAGCTGCCATACTTGTCGGCAATCAGACCAGGCAGGTAATCTCCCTCGCTGTAAATTACCCTGAAGGCATCGCTGTCAGGCATAATCCGCTCTCTCAGATCAACCGCAGCTCTGATACGTCTACTCAGAAAGTCATTATCTATTGCTTCGTTTTTTCCGGAAAGCAGTCTGATCGCTATGAGGCTGTTGGGGTTGATGTAACCTATGCCGATAAATACGTCCTGCATATCGAGGACTTCAACAAGCTCTCCCGGGCTGTATTGCTTAGGACTCTCTGAGAGTTCGTTTGAAAATATCCAGAGATGGCCGCCATGCAACCGCTTCGTTCTCTTAAGATGTACCTTTTTCATCATCAATCTTCATCGATATCTTTAAGAAATTAACCTTAACATTTTGATTTATTTCAATTAACTGCTGTCTTAAACCCCTTCATTAACCATTCAGGATACCCTCCACGATAGATCAGAATATTGGTGTAGCCCGCCTTCTCTGCTGCGACCGCAGCCTGGCCAGACAGGCCTCAACCTGCCCCTCTGCAATAAAATACCATAACAGATTTTTTGTCCTTCGGCAGAGCAGCAGCAATAGACTCCAGTTTCTGAGGAGAAATGTTCAGGGCGCCTGATATGTGGCCCTGCCGGTACTCTTCCTCAGTACGGGCATCAATAACTGTGACCTTGCCTGTGTCCATCATCTTCTTCAGTTCTTCAGCTGAAACATATCTGAAATTTTCAGCGTTAACGTAGCCTGCAGACATCATAAAAGCAAAAAGAAGCATATACAGGACCATTTTCATTCTTGATATTCCTCCAAACAGTTTCGACTTTACGCGCTGTTTATTGTAACAGATTTAATGGGTTATAAGGCGCCCTACCTGATTTTTTGAAACTCCGTATGGTAAAATTCAGCATGATAGAAGAAACTGGAACAGTAAAAAGCATTGATGGAACATACGCAAAGGTCGCAGTCCCAAAGAAAAGTTCCTGAGAAGGCTGCACAGCAGGCACCTGCGTGACAGGTGATCAGACCATGGAAATCGAGGCCCTCAACAAGGCCGGAGCTGTTGAAGGACAGAGGGTAAAGGTCGTGGTCCATGCTTTTGCATATACAAGAGGCTCAGCAATAATTTACGGCATTCCAGCCCTTTTGCTGGTCCTGGGCGCTGTCCTGGGCAAGGAAATAATGCCGCGTTTTCTTCCCTCCTTTGATACTGACACCCTTTCCGCTGTTTTTGGATTCAGTTTTCTTCTCATTTCATTTATACTGGTAAAATTCTGGGCAGACAGGCAGAGCAAAAAAAGCGGATCTCAGCCGGTCATTGAAGAGATTTTGCCGTAACGGTGACGCAGTACTCAAAAAAAAGTTCAAGGCACAGGCACTAATAACTTGTCACTCATATAGGGGGTTTTATGGCAAATTTTGAGGCAGGCAACATCAGGAATGTCGCATTGATAGCTCATAGCGGAGCAGGAAAGACATCTTTGGCAGAGACAATGCTCTTCAGTTCAGGCATGATCGACAGGTTAGGTAATGTCCAGGACGGAACTACTGTAACTGATTTTGAGCCGGAAGAGATAGACAGAAAAATCACAATTACCTCGGCCCTTGCATTTTGCAACTGGAACAAGCACAGAATAAACCTGATTGATACACCAGGATTTATTAACTTCATAGAAGACACCAAGGGCTGTCTCAGGGTTGTGGACGGAGCTGTAATCCTCGTCAGCGCCATTTCGGGAGTCAAGGCTGAGACCGAGAAGGTCTGGAAATATGCCTGTGAATATGAGATTCCCAGACTCGTCTTTATCAATAAGATGGACAAGGACACCGCCAACTTCGAGCGCGCTCTTGATGAGATACAGAAATCTTTTGAAACAGAACCCATTCCTCTGCAGATCCCTATCGGTGCCGGCGATACCTTTACCGGCATAATCGATGTCGTAAAGATGAAGGCATTCGTTCTGACCGGCAACAAAATTACAGAAGGCGATATCCCGGCTGAACTCATGGATGAAGCGGACAGGTACCGGAAAAAACTCATCGAGAAGATCGCCGAGTCAGATGATGTTCTGCTTGAAAAATACCTGGAAGGGACTGAATTGACCGGAGATGAGATCATTGCAGGCATCAGGGAGGGCTCTCTTTCAAGAAAATACATACCGGTCTCCTGCGGCGCTGCAACAAAGAACATCGGAACGTCAAATCTTCTTGACAGCATTGTGCTCTGCCTGCCTTCACCGGTCGAGATGGCTACGATTGCCCCGATCAGGGGAAGGAATCTGAAGGACGGCGGTGACATTTTCAGAAAGCCTTCCGATACCGAGCCGCTTGCTGCGTTTGTTTTCAAGACCATTGCTGACCCCTATGCAGGCAAACTCTCCCTTTTCAGGGTCTATTCAGGCACGCTAAAGGCGGATTCTTCTATTTATAATTCCACAGCCGACGCAAAGGAGAGAATCGGACAAGTCTTCTACCTTCAGGGCAAAAAACATATACCTGTACAAACTCTTGGGGCCGGAGAAATTGCAGTTGTGGCAAAACTCAAGGAAACCAATACCGGAGATACTCTTTGTGATGAATCAAAACCGATCATACTCGAAAAGGTGAGGTTCGCAAACCCGATCATCTCCTATGCCATAGCCCCCAAGTCAAAGGGTGATGAGGAAAAGGTCAGCGTAGCGCTCCACAAGGTGCTGGAAGAAGACCCGACCCTGCGCTTCAGCAGAGATGAGGAAGCCAAGGAGATGCTCATCTCAGGCATGGGACAGGTGCATATTGAGGTAATGCTCGAGAGACTGAAAAGAAGATTCGGCGTAGAGATTGAGATGAAAACACCCAAGATACCATACCGCGAGACGATCCGGGGTTCAGCAACTGTGCAGGGCAAATACAAAAAACAGTCAGGCGGAAAAGGACAGTATGGTGACTGCCACATAACAATCGAACCCCTGCACCGGGGTGCGGGGTTCGAGTTTATTGACAAGATCGTAGGCGGCTCCATACCAAGACAGTATATTCCGGCGGTTGAAAAGGGGGTCATTGAGGCAATGCATGAAGGAGTTGTTGCAGGTTGCCAGACCGTTGACCTCAGGGTAACACTTTTTGACGGATCATATCACACTGTAGACTCCTCTGAAATGGCTTTTAAAATCGCCGGTTCCATGGCTATCAAAAAGGCTGTTCAGGAAGCAAAACCAATACTCCTCGAACCTATCATGAAAACCGAGATCACCATACCTGAAGAGTCTCTCGGCGCCATTATTGGCGATTTGAACTCAAAAAGAGGCAAAGTGCAGGGAGTGGAGCCACAGGCAGGCAGCAATCAGAAAATCGGTGCGCTCGTGCCGATGGCCGAGATGCTTACCTATGCTAATCAGCTTCACAGTCTCACATCCGGCAGAGGTCTGTATTCCATGGAATTTTCTCATTACGAAGAAGTCCCTGCCCATCTGGCACAGAAGATAATTGCAGACAGGCAGACACAAAAACAGGAGAAGCATGCATAGAAACCTGCGGGGCATTGCTCTTGTTTGTTCGTTTTTAGTTTTGACAAGCGGGCTGTCTGCGGCTCAGCCTCCTGAAGAAGAAACAGCCGACGAGGTATTCGAAGTTGACGCCTCAGCAGAACAGATGCCGAAGGTCGAAGTCCGCAGAGAGGTTTTGAATATATCGGTCAGAGATGGCCTGCTTAGTGTTGAGCTTGAAAACGCCGGCTTCGGAACAGTTATTCAGTTGATCGGCAAAAAAGCAGACTTCGCCACTGAAGGGTCAGGCGATTCCTTTGGGAAGGAGCTGACTATGAGGTTCAGTAACGTCGAATTGGAACGAGGCGTTATGCGGCTGCTCACCTTTGTTAGAGAAAATAATTATCTGATGCATTACGATGCTGAAGGGCGAATCAGCAGTCTTGAAATCCTCAGCAGTACAGCTGCAAACCCGGTTGGACCGGCTGTCAGGCCCTCACAGCCATCCCGCCCCCCTTCTTCCATTGTGCAGCGACAGGTCCCCTTCCGGCCCAGGAGCTTTCCACCGGCAAGGCCGTCCCCTCAGAGACCTCAGATGCCTCAGCCTGCGATTGAGGATGAGCCGGAGGTTATTGAGGAGGAGGAAAACGTCAGTGAAGTCCCATATATAGCGCCTCAGCCCAGACGCCCTGCCCTGCCGTCAAGACGCCGTTAGGAGAACCTGTAATGCATATGGCAGATGCTTTACTTTCACCGGCAGTTGGAGCAGCATTTTGGGCGGGAGCGCTTGGAACCATTACATATTGCACCAGAAAGCTGAAAGAATCGATGGACGAAAGAATGGTCCCGCTCATGGGTGTTCTCGGGGCCTTTATCTTTGCGTCACAAATGATCAATTTTACTATCCCTGCCACAGGGTCAAGCGGTCATCTTGGCGGAGGCATGGTCCTTGCTGTAATACTGGGGCCATATGCAGCGTTTATTGTCATGGCCTCGATTCTTACAGTACAGGCCCTTTTTTTCGCTGATGGCGGTATTCTTGCGCTTGGATGTAATATCTGGAATCTGGGGGTATACCCGTGCTTCATAGCTTATCCCCTGATTTACAAGCCCCTGGTCCGGACAACAGGCAGTTCGAAAAGGATTACTGTAGCAGCCCTGCTAAGCGGGGTGGTCACCCTTCAATTAGGCGCTTTTTCTGTGGTAATTCAAACGTTACTGTCAGGAAGAAGCGAACTGCCGTTTGGCGCATTCCTGCTGTTGATGCTGCCTGTTCATTTTGCCATTGGTCTCGCAGAGGGTTTCGTGACCGCAGGAGCGATCAATTTCATTAAGGCTGCCCGACCGGAGATCCTCGAAAGTGTGTTATCAGCGCGACCTCTTTCTGCTGAAATTCCACTAAAAATGGTTGTTGCCGGGCTGCTGCTTGTTGCCTTGGTTACTGGCGGTGCGCTTTCATGGTTTGCCTCTGCCAACCCGGACGGCCTTGAGTGGTCAGTAGAAAAAACCTTTGGAGGACCGGACCTTCCGGAGCATGATAATGTCATGTCTCGCTCATTAAAAAAGATTCAGGAGATTACTGCCTTTCTCCCGGATTACAATTTCAGGAAGCCTGGGGAAAAAGCGAAAAATTCAGGGGCCGAACAAAAAGAAGAGGTCTGGCCTGCAATTGATCATGGCAAGTCAGTTTCAGGCGTAATCGGAGCGGCAATTGTGCTGGCAGCTGTTGTTCTGACAGGATTTGTGATCAGGGCAGTGCGACACAAGGCGGCAAAAAAGAAACATATCAATCAAATTGCTCCATAACATTTTTTCAATGGACTCCTTGAAATGACTTCAAATCTCTTCTTCTACTACAGAGGATAACAACCAGCACTGAGAAAGTCGAAAGATCAACCCTGTCTTGTCTTGTCCAACGGCTGGAACTCAATAACTTTGGCGGAATCTTCATGATGCATGCGCGATCTGCCGTCAAAAATTCCACCTTCAGAAACAACGAGCCTGCTCGTGAATATTTCGCCAAAGAGCTGCCCCTTGCTCTTGATCTCAACGATCTCCTTTGCCTTCAGGTTCCCGTCAACCCTGCCGCCGACCACGATTCCTCTTGAGGTGATGTCACCTTTTATGTGGGCCTTGTCGCCAAGCACCACCCAGTCAGCAGCAATATTCCCCTCGACTATGCCGTCGACCTTAAGAGTGCCACTGGTTTCTATATCACCCCTTAAAGTCGAATTCGCGCCGATGAAAGACTCCAGCTTCTCAGAGTTCTTATTGAACATCACGCCCTCCCACCATTAAGGTAATCCGACGGATTCAAAGGCTTGCCATCACGCCATACCTCATAATGAACATGAGGGCCTGTCGAGTTCCCTGTTGATCCTATGTAGCCGATTATGTCTCCCCTCCTTACCTTCTGCCCTACCCTGACAGTCACCATCTTGTTATGGGCGTAGAAGGTTGCAAAACCGAAACCGTGCTCTATGGCAACAAGGTTCCCGCTTCCGCCTGACCAGGAGGCAAAGCTGATAATGCCGTCGGCTGTAGCTTTCACAGGCTTGCCAGGATCTGCAGCAATATCAACTCCAGTATGAAAATGCGACTCACCGCTCTTTGGGTGCTCCCTGTTGCCAAAAGGGGATGAGATACGGCCTTCTGTGGGATAACCCTTTGGCGTAGATATATATAGATCGCGTTGCTGACTCAAATAATCCTTTATTTCTCCAATACTTTCAAGGCTTGCTTTCATCTGTTGCTTTAAGTTTTCCATGTCTATGGAGCCTGTATCTGAGGTGTCGAGATTTTCAAGCACCTGCTCCCTTGACCTAAAAGAAAAAAGTCTCTGAAACTCTGTCTCAGCCTTTTGAAGCGCTGCCATTGCCGATTTCATCTCCATGAACTGAGACGAATAATAGTTGAGCTTATGTTTCATCCTGTTATATTCAAAAGCGTCGATTGCAATGGAAAAAACATAGACTATTCCGACAAGCCAAACAATAGCAGAGGCAAGTATGCCGATTGACGGCGCCTTGAAACTAAAGGCCTTGCTGTCTGTATGAGGTATGACCATGATAGTAATCGGTGTGAACGCCTTCTTCAGAAACCCCCTGACTCTATACATATCGCACACCCTCCACTCCCTTTTCAATGCATCCGATACGATAGGCCTTATACCCGGCCTTTTTCAGCAGTTCCACTGTCCTGTCAGCATCTCCCATAGTTACAATCATGGCCAGTCCTATGCCCATGTTAAAGGTGCGCCTCATGTCCTCTTCAGGAACATTACCCAGTCTCTGCATGAGCCTGAACACCTGAGGGACCTGCCAGGACTTCTCTTCAATTAAAGCCCCAAGCCCCTTTGGGAAGACCCTTGGAAGGTTGCCTGGAATCCCCCCACCGGTTATATGCGCCATACCTTTGACCCTGACAGTATTGTTAAGCGCATTATAGGCCTTCACATATATCATTGTAGGCCGCAACAGCTCCTCCCCAAGAGTACAGTTTAATTCCGGAACGTGCCTCTTTATGCTCATCTTTTTATATTCAAAGAAGATCTTTCTGACCAGAGAATATCCGTTACTATGAATTCCGCTTGAGGCCAGACCGATGATTTCATCGCCCTTTTTAATCCTGGAGCCGTTGATAATCCCGGATTGATCGACCACTCCTACTGCAAAACCCGAAAGATCATACTCGCCCTTTGCATAAAAGCCCGGCATCTCCGCGGTCTCACCGCCCACAAGCGCGCAGCCTGCTTCCCTGCACCCCGCTGCTATGCCTCTGATCACATCTGCAGCCTTTTCAGGTTTGAGCCGGCCTGTAGCGAAATAGTCCAGGAAAAAAAGAGGCTCAGCGCCGCTCGTCAGGATGTCGTTGACGCACATGGCCACAAGGTCAATGCCGACCGTGTCATGTCTGTCAGTCATAAAAGCAATCTTCAGTTTAGTGCCGACGCCGTCTGTACCGCTTACCAGGACAGGCTTCCTGAACTTCCGGATATCGAGCCTGAAGAGTGCGCCAAACATCCCAATGTCAGTCATGACCTCAGGCCTGAAGGTTTTCTTTACAACAGGGCCTATGAGATCGACAAATCTGTCGCCCTCGTCAATATCAACACCAGCCTTTTTATATGTCAGTTTCAGCTTTTTATTCATAACGCGCTGTTTCAGTCGGAAGGAATACTTATGCTTATGTGCGTTTTATTTTGCACAAAGCCCTTTCAAAGGGCAAGCTATTTTTGATTATTTAAAGGGACCACTTTAAATAATCCGTATAATTTATGCGTTCCGGAAACCTGTTTCTGATACAATACATTCGTATGGCTATCATTATGGTGACCAATGACGACGGTGTGCATGCCCCCGGAATCATTGCCCTATACAAGGAAATGTCAAAACTTGGGGACGCCTATATCGTCGCTCCTGACAGGGAGCGTTCTGCTGCCGGACATTCTCTTACTCTTCACAGGCCTCTGAAGGCGGAAGAGATCAGAGAGCATGTTTTCAGCATTAATGGAACACCTACCGACTGCGTGACCGTCGGCATCAATAAGCTCCTCCCCCAAAGGCCTGATCTTGTGGTCTCAGGCATCAACAAAGGCGCAAACCTCGGAGATGACATAACCTATTCCGGCACGGTTTCAGCAGCAATTGAAGGCACGATCTTCGGTATTCCCTCCATTGCCTTTTCACTCATTGCGGATAAGCCTTACCATTATGAGACCGCTGTCTTCTTTGCCGAAAAAATAGCCTCGTACGTGCTTGAACATTCCCTGCCGTTTGATACCCTGCTGAATGTAAATATACCCAATATTGCAAAAGAAGAGATCAGCGGCATAAAGCTTACGCGTCAGGGCAAGCGCATATATGAAAACTCAATTCAGGAGACCTTTAACCCCTGGGGAGAAAAACACTACTGGATCGGCGGCGGCAGAACATTTTGGGAGCACGGAGACGAAGCGGATATGGAGGCAGTTCAGAACAATTATGTTTCGATCACCCCTATCCATCTTGACCTCACCAACCATAGCGCACTGACTTTTTTGAGGGACAGATGGAATGTATCGGCAATGCTTGAGGACAACGATATAGACCATGGATTATCAAAAACTGAGAGATAACATGGCCGAGACCCAGCTTGTCCCGAGGGGGATTAAAGACCCCAGGGTGCTTGAGGCCATGAGATCCGTTCCGAGGCACGTTTTCGCAGAAGAGTCCAACCTCCTGAGCGCTTATGAAGACATGGCGCTGCCGATAGGAGATGGCCAGACGATCTCTCAACCCTATATGGTGGCTGTCATGACAGAACTGCTTGAATTGAAAGGCACTGAGAAGGTGCTCGAAATCGGCACTGGTTCAGGCTATCAGGGAGCAGTGCTTGCTGAACTTGCCAAAGAGGTCTATACCATTGAGCGCATTTCAGGTCTTGCTGACAGGGCCGCTGAAAAATTCAGGGCGCTCTACTATGACACTGTTCATGTCAGGACTGGCGACGGGACCCTCGGATGGCCTGAAGAAGCTCCCTTTGACCGGATCATAATAACAGCAGCCTCGCCCAGGGTCCCTGAGCCGCTTATAGAGCAGCTTGCGCTAAACGGCATCCTTGTCATGCCGATAGGGAGCAGATTCTCTCAACAACTCCTGAAAATTACCAGGACTGAAAACGGTCTGAAAGAGGAGTATCATACGCCCTGTGTCTTTGTGCCTCTTATCGGTAAATTCGGCTGGGAGAAGGACTCTTCATGATGGTTCTTTTTTCTTCAGCTCCTTAAGCAGCTCGCGGAGCCGACTTTTCATATGATCATCCATCATGATTTTGCCGAACCTGTGCCTCTCATATATTTCAATAAACTCATCGATAATCCGCCCGGCTTCATGCCCTGAGAAGAGCCTCCTGATATCTCCGGAGGTCATGGAATCAGTCACGCTGGTCCCCTGCTTCTTCAGAAGGCGCCTGAATTCAAGATATAAAATCGTGACAGGATTGTATCTGCGGCGTCTTTTCCTCTTAAATAGAAAAACGAGAACTGCTGAAAAGGCTAAAACCGCACTTATGGCGGAAAGCATTCTGACAG
>JAGVHR010000154.1 GCA_020056455.1 Thermodesulfovibrionales bacterium | reverse complement strand
GTATAACATTGCAGGAGACCTCTGGCTTATAGAGCCTGTGTTTAAAAGGGCAGGCCTGAGGGTCCTCTCCCGCATCACCGGCAATGCAACCTTCGAGGAGATCACCTGGGCCCACAGGGCCAGGCTAAATGTTGTTGTCTGCAGCAGGGCGCTTATTAATGTCGCGAAAGAAATGGAAAAACGTTATGGGCTTCCATATGTCGAGGTCTCTTTCTTCGGAAAGACCGAGATGGGCAAGGCGCTGAGATGCATAGGAGCAAGGGTCAGGGGGCAAGGGTTAGGGGTCAGGGATCAGGGGGCTGGCCTCGAAGAAAGAATTGAACAGGTTATCGCCGAAGAAGAAAAAAAGCTCGACGAAAAACTAAAGGCATATGCTCATCTCAAAGGCAAAAAGGCAGTGCTTTATACAGGCGGGGTAAAGAGCTGGTCGTTTATATCAGCCCTGCAGGACCTGGGCATAGAGATTGTTGCAGTGGGGACAAAAAAGAGCACCTTTGAGGACGAAGAAAAGATGAAAAGGATACTCGGGGAGAATGCGCCGCTCGTCGAAGACACGGCCCCCGGCAATCTGCTTAGGCTGCTCAGAGAAAACAAGGCGGACATGCTAATAGCAGGAGGCAGGAACCTATATCTGGCTGTGAAGGAAGGATATCCTTTTGTAGATGTCAACCAGGAGCGTCATACTGCCTACGCAGGATATGAAGGCCTGGTGAACCTGGCGGAGCAGATCAGCAATAGCATAAAGTTTTATGCGGGGAAATCGGAGGTTAGGGATTTGGGACTGGGTATTAGTTCAGGATCCAAACCCCAACCCCTAAGCCCTAAGCCCATTCTTATTGATCCTCTGAAGCACTCGGCGTCAATCGGTGCTGCCATGGCGCTGCAGGGAATAGACAGGGCACTCCCGATAATACATGGCGCTCAGGGATGTACATTTCTGGGGAAGGTCCTCCTGACAAAGCATTTCAGGGAACCGATCGCCCTTGCCGGCACGAAAATATTTGCCGAAGACGTGGTCATGGGGAGTGATGAAAAACTTGTTCAGTGCGTTAACGGATTCATAGACAAGAACACTCCGGACCTTATCGGGGTCCTGACCTCCGGGCTTGCCGAAGTGAAGGGTGATGACATTTCCGCTCTCGTAAAGGAACTCAACAGCGGGGCTGCGCCAACCAGGGTGCTCCATGTCCCTACCCCTGATTATGAGGGGGGGCTTGAAGCAGGCTATAGAAGGGCGGTCGAAGCGCTGCTGACTCTCGCAGACGGCCCCGACGCAGCGGGACAGGGAAAGGTCCCCGGACAGATAACCGTGCTTGCGGGCCCGCATCTTTCACCAGAGGATTTCAATGAGCTTAAGGAGATTTTTGCGGCTTTTAAACTGAGGGCCATACTGTTACCCGACATGTCCGCTCTTGATGGGAGCAGGCAGGGAGTTTCTCCGCTTGCACTGGGAGGGACGACCCTCGAAGAGATCAGAGAGGTGGGGTCATCTGAATTTACTATAGCGATTGGAATGTGCATGGAAGCCCCTGCACAGGCCCTCTATAAAAGATTTGGGGCTGAGTACAGGACATTTGAGAGTCTTTCAGACCTTGCGGATATAGACACCTTTTTTGAGCTGCTCTCGGCGCTGAGCGGGAACCCTTTACCTACTAAATATGAACGTCAAAGACGGACGCTCATTGACGGGCTGAGAGACGCGCATTTCTTTACTGCCGGGAAAAAGGTATGTATCGCCCTTGAGCCTGACCATGCTCTTCAGCAGTCACGGCTGCTCTCCGGGGCGGGCATGGAGATAGCTCTGGCCGTAATCCCGACAGACGGTCCGGGGGCCGGAAAGATACAGGCTGCCAGGACTATAATCTCAGACTTGTTTTCGATAGAAGGGAAGTTTGACCTGATCGTCTCTAATTCACATGCAGAGGGGACGGCAAAGAGACTCGGAGCGCCCCTTTTTCAGACGGGGGTTCCTGTATATAAGCTTCTTGGAAATACCGCCCGCATCAGCATTGGGTACAGGGGAGTTCTGGGAATTGTAAATGAAATCGCCAATATATTTTTGAAGGAGGTGCATTCATGAAAATAGCTTTCGCAACTACAGACGGCACAAATGTGGATGAGCATTTCGGCAGGGCCGGGAAATTCGCCATCTATGATCTGACCAGGCAGGGCTATAATTTTGTGGAACTAAGGAGATTCAGCGATGACGTGGATTCATCGATCGTTGAGTCAAAAGGACTCGGGCAGGTCCACGAGGACAGGGTGGCCGATAAAGTCGACAGGCTCTCAGATTGCAGGATCGTATATCTGACCGAGATAGGAGGGCCGTCGGCAGCAAGGCTTATTAAGAAGGGTATGATGCCGATAAAGGTGAAGGAAGTTGTTTCGATAGAGGAGTCGGCCAGGAGGCTTCTGGAGACTGTGCAAGGCAATCCTCCGCCGTGGTTGGCAAAAATTTTAAACAGTGAGACAAAGGCATAACCCCACCCTTCCTCCCCTTAAACTAAGGGGAGGCGAGGAGGGGTCAATCCAATAACTTAACGCATAAAGGAGGAAATGAAAATGAAGATGATCAGAGCTTTTATAAGACCTGAGAAAGAACAGGAAGTAGTGCTTGCTCTTGAGGGTGCGGGGTTTCCGTCACTGACAAAGATGCCGGTATTCGGGCGCGGGAAACAGAAGGGGCTTCAGGTGGGACCTATCCACTATGACGAACTGCCCAAGATGCTGATCATGATGGTGGTCAACGATGGAGATGTCACAAAGGTGGTCAATCTTATGATGGATAAATCAAGGACAGGGTTCGTCGGAGACGGCAAGATATTTATTAGCCCGGTTGAGACCACTTATACGATCAGAACAGGCGAGGCAGTACTCTGATTAAGGCTTCTGTGTATAAACGCTTTTCTTGTTTGTCATTCCCGAAATCCTTAATCGGGAATCCAGTGTTTTCAATATGGTCTGGATCCCCCGGTCAAGCCGGAGGATGACAAATATTTACTCTATACACGGACACTAAGAACGGAGTGCAAACTAAGGAGAATGAGCTATGAAAGAAATTACAGCAGTCATCAGAAGAGATAAACTTCAGGAAACAAAGAAGGTCCTGGAAGACCTCGGCTTTCCGTCAGTGTCCATCCAGAGCATTGACGGCCGGGGTAAGCAAAAGGGTATGGTATGTGATAACGACCTGGATCCGGACCTGCCGGATAAATTCTGTACTTCGGTCAAGCTGACGCCGACCCCGTCAACCTATGCACTTGAGCATTCGCTTCCGAAGGTGGCGCTTTTTGTGCCGAAACGGATGCTGACAATGGTAGTCCCGGACGACCTTGTGACCAAAATAGTCAAGTCAATCATCAATGTGAATAAAACCGGAAAGACCGGAGACGGCAAGATTTTTGTCTCGCCGGTTGAGGGCGCAATAAGGGTCAGGACATCGGAGACAGGCGGAGAGGCAATAGCGTAAAACAGGCACAGGCAAAGGTTGAGGTTGAGGAAAGTCAATAAGAATGGCAGATGCGAGGATAAGGCCCAGGTAGAGAAAGGTAATAATCTCTTGTTTTTACTTTACCTCTACCTTTGCCTGGACCTTATTTGTCAGACAAGGAGGTATTATGCCGATTACAGGTTATACAAGAGGCGGACAGGTATGGACGCCCCGCTTTATCGAGTCAATAGACGTCAATAAATGCATAGGCTGCGGCCGCTGTTATAAGGCCTGCAGCAGGGACGTGCTTGAACTGCTCGAAAAGCCTTTTGAAGGAGAAGACGAATACGGAGACGATATGGGCAACAAGGTGATGTCTGTCGCCCGTCCTGAAAACTGCATCGGCTGCGAGGCCTGTTCAAGGACATGCACGAAAAAGTGCCATGTACACGTTGAAATATGATTGAGGCTTTTGCAAATGTCATGTGAGTGGTTCGACAGGCTCACCACGAACGGCAAGTCAATGATTTCGATCTTGCATCCGTTCGCCCTGAGCGTGTCGAAGGGTAGTTCTTTGACTTTTGCAGGAGGCTCAGTTGGATAAGCTGAGTCCTCACAACATGCTTAAATGAATTTTTCGGTCAGACGGGCGACCTTGGATGATATTCCCGTGCTGTGTGATCTGCTTTGTGAGCTCTTCTCTATGGAATCCGATTTCAGTCCCGACAGGGAAAAACAGGCCCGGGGGCTGGAACTTCTTCTTTCCGATGCCTCCAGCGGCTCCATTATTCTTGTGGCTGATCGTGGTGAGGAGATTATCGGCATGTGCTCAGTACAAACTTTGATCTCAACGGCTGAAGGCGGCCCGGTGGGAATGCTCGAAGACCTTATCGTGAGAAAGGACCACAGGGGAAAGGGAACAGGTTCAAGGCTTCTGTCAGAAATTCTCGCATGGTGCGCGAGTAAGAATATTTCGAGGGTGCAGCTTCTGAGAGAAACTGACAATGAGAGTGCGCAGAAGTTTTACGAAGACCACGGCTTGACCGGCACTAATCTGGTATGCATGAGGAAGATGTTCTGCATCCATTAGCCGAAAATATATAAGGGGAGGAAGTTTGCCTGCAAATCGCTGAAAGACAAGGGCGTCCATTCGGGGATAAGGGTCATTTATACCTATCACGAAGAAAAGGATAGGATAGAGTTCATTGAGCTTTATTATAAGTCTGATAAAGAGAATGAGGATAGGGAGAGGATATTGAAGTGTTCCGGAAAGTGAGTGAACGAAATGAAATGCCGTGCGAACCAATGCAGACAAAATTGTCTGCATTAGCACTGAAATGGAGTTAGCCAAGCTTAGAGATCAACCGAGCTTTCCTTTAAATTCGCGGGGTAAGAGGTGGCACCGCTTTTGCTGATACTAAGAGAAAATGAGATGCGAGGTGAATCATGCAACCGCTTGACACAACCATTATCAACGCAAGAAAAAACTCCGACATTCTGAAAAGCCACCCCTGTTTTTCTAAGGAGGCGCACCACAAGTTCGGAAGAATACACCTTGCGGTGGCGCCTGCCTGCAATATCCAGTGCCGGTACTGCGTCCGCAAGTACGACTGCGCCAACGAATCGAGGCCGGGCATCACGAGTCGCGTGCTGAAAGCGCATGAGGCGCTCGAACGAGTGCGGGTCCTGCTCGACAGGAATGATAATCTATCCGTTGTCGGAATCGCGGGGCCGGGAGATCCGCTTGCCAATGACGCAACGTTCGAGACCATGACAATGATCCATCGCGAATTTCCGTTCCTTACGCTCTGCGTCTCTACAAACGGCCTCTGTCTGCCTGACAGGATTGAAGACCTTATGCGCGCGGGCGTCAGGAGCATCACGATTACGATCAATGCCCTCACTCATGTGGTGGCTGAAAAGGTCTATTCCTGGATCAGTTATCGCGGCAGGACCCTCAGCGGCAGGGAAGCAGCCGAACAGCTCGTGATCAACCAGCAAAGAGGTCTCATCAATGCCATAGACGCAGGGTTCATGGTCAAGATCAATACGGTCTTTATTCCCAGGATCAATGACGCCGAGATCCCACTCATCGCCTGGTTTGCCGGACTGAAAGGGGCGGACATCCATAACATCATTCCGCTTATTCCCCAAGCCGGGTTTGCATCCCTGCAGAGGCCGTCAAATGACATGGTCTCAAAATTAAGAGACCTCTGCGCTCCTTATATCGAACAGATGACGCATTGCAGGCAGTGCCGGGCCGACGCGTGTGGGGCACTCGGCGAGGACAAGGATATGGAACTCGAAGTGCTGAACGCGCGTCTCGGTGAGGAATACTGTGAGATGGTATAAACTTATAACTGTCTGCATCTTTACGTGCCTTCTGTCAGGGCTTCTTTTTGCGGCGGCCCCCTCGGCAGCGGAGCTCACCATTTCGGCAGCGCTCAGCCTCAAGCCCCCTTTTGAGGCGCTCGGCAGGGAATATGAGAAGAGACATCCAGGCTCAAGGGTCGTCTTCAACTTCGCGGCCTCCGGGGTCCTCCAGAAGCAGATAGAAGCCGGAGCTCCCGCAGACGTCTTCGCCTCAGCCTCGTCAAGAGAAATGGACGCGCTTGAAGGCTCGGGGCTGCTCCTTGCGGGCAGCAGGGCTGATTTCGCCGGCAATGCTGTCGTACTCATAGCGGCAAAAAACGCGTCTCTGCGGATCTCTTCATTCAGTGATTTGAACAAGAGTGATGTAGGAAGAATCGCCATAGGCAATCCCGCCACAGTGCCGGCAGGGAAATACGCCGCGGAGACCCTGAGGTCTCTCGAACTCTGGGAAGGTCTGAGGCCTAAGCTTGTCTACGCTGAACACGTACGGCAGGTTATGGACTATACCGCGCGCGAAGAAGTGGATGCAGGCATGGTGTTCCGCACTGACGCCCTCTCCAGAGGCAGTGAACTGAAGATAATTTCAGAGGCCCCGGCCTCAAGTCACACGCCTGTTGTTTATACAGCAGCGGCAATCAAGGGAACAAAAAATGAGGCTGCGGCGCTGGGCTTCATCGCGCTGGTCCTGTCAAAAGAGGGCCGCGAGGTACTGCGCAGGCACGGGTTTATGGTAAAGACTCAAAAGTGAGGTGTGGTCATGGACAGCGCATCATGGTTTTCGCTCAGGCTTTCTTTGCAGGTTGCGTCGCTCGCAACAGCGCTGATCCTTGTGTTCGGCGTCGCAATGGCCTATCTGCTCGCCATGAAGAGCTTCAGGGGTAAAGAGGTCCTGGACATGCTCTTTACACTGCCGCTCGTCCTGCCGCCAACAGTAACCGGCTATTACCTGATCGTCCTGTTCGGCAGAAAAGGCCTCATCGGCAGGCCGTTATTCGAGGCAACGGGATGGTCCTTCATGTTTACCTGGCAGGCGGCAGTACTTGCGTCTTTTGTAGTCGCCCTCCCCCTTATGATCAAGACCGCCCGCGCCGCGATCGAGTCCGTGGACAGGGACCTGGTTATGGCCTCTTACACCCTCGGCCATTCAGGGTTTACGACAGCTGTGCGGGTAATATTTCCCCTTGCCGGAAAAGGGATCATGGCAGGGACAGTGCTGTCGTTTGCCAGGGCCATGGGCGAGTTTGGCGCAACCCTGATGCTCGCCGGGAATATCCCTGGAAAAACCGATACTATGCCGCTTGCCATCTATTCCCTTGCCAACAGCGGAGAATGGTCAAAGGCCCATGTCCTGGTCGCGGCCTTTACCCTCATATCAGGAATGTTCCTCTACATAGCCAACAGATTCGGCAGGAGGACAGCCTGATGGCCTTGCAGTTGTCATTAATAAAAGATCTCGGCAGGTTCCGGCTCGATGTGTCATGGCAGGTCGGCAATGAGCTTGCCGTGCTCTTCGGATATTCCGGGGCAGGCAAGTCTGTCACATTTCAAATGATCGCCGGTCTCATGGAGCCTGAAGAGGGAAGGGTGTCGCTTGATGATACAATCTTTTTTGACAGTGCTGCGGCAATAAACCTTGCGCCTCAGAGGCGGATGCTCGGGTATGTATTTCAGGACCTTGCGCTCTTCCCTCATATGACAATAAGGCAAAATATTCTTTATGGGGGTCACGGCCTATCAAAGAGTGAGAAGGAGGATATGGCAGGCGGGATGCTGAAGCGCTTCGGCATATCAGACCTTGCGGACCGGCCTCCCTCTCGGATCTCCGGGGGGCAGAAGCAGAGGGTCGCCCTGGCACGCACCCTCATGAGGAGGCCCCGGGCCCTGCTGCTCGATGAGCCGTTCTCGGCCCTCGACACCCCGACGCGACAGGAGATGGGGAGACTGCTCAAGGAGATACAGAGAGAATACAATATACCGGTCATTTTGATCACCCATGACCTGCAGGAGGCCTGCGGGCTTGCAGACAGGATGATCGTCTATGCGGACGGGAAGGCTATTCGGTCGGGCAGACCGGATGAGCTCATCCCTTTTCCGGCGCGCAACGAGGCTGAAGCGCTTGTTCGGCAGGATAGAAAACCGGCGTTTGCAGCCTGCCCGGGCAGCAGCCTGTGCTGAGATTCATGAAGCTAAAGAAGAAACATGGGCCCTAAAGTATATTTCATAGACGTGACGAATCGAGATGGAGTCCAGACCTCGCGGATTCTGCTTCCGAAACTCTCAAAGACCATGATCAATCTCTATCTGGATGAGATGGGTATTTTTCAAAGCGAGCTGGGGTTCCCCACCCTGAGGCACGAGGTGAATTATATCAATGCCAATCTTGCACTCGAAAAGGCAGGAGTCTTCAAGGGCCTGAGACTTCAGGGCTGGTGCCGTGCGATTACTGAAGATGTGGAGCTCACCTTCCGAAACTGCCCTGATATCAGGCACCTGAGCCTCTCGGTATCAACATCGGACATCATGCTTCGCGGCAAGTTCCAGGGGAAAAAGGGCTGGGATGATGTTCTGAGGGCCATGAGCGAATCAGTGCGGCTCGCCAAACAGCACGGCGCAGATACAGTCGGCATCAATGCTGAGGACGCCTCGCGTACGGATCTCAGGCGGCTGATCGAGTTCGCAGCCGCAGGAAAAGAGGCCGGCGCTGACCGGGTGCGGTATTGCGACACCCTTGGAGCTGAGGACCCGCTCACCATCCATAAGCGGATAAGGGAGCTGTGCGCAACCGTGCGGGTCCCGGTCGAGATGCATTGCCATAATGACCTCGGCATGGCAGAGGCCGTCTCTGTCGCAGGCGCTTTGGGGGCGATAGAGTCCGGCGTCGATTGCTACATCAATACTACGATCAACGGCTACGGTGAGCGCTGCGGCAACTGCGACCTCGTCTCCGTTGTCCTCGCCCTCAGATTCTCGCAGGGCCTCAGCGAAAAATTGCGCTGCCGGCGAAATATCGATCTCACAAAATCATGGAAGATCGCCAGATATGCGGCTTATGCCTTCGGCCTGCCGATACCGATCAATCAACCGGGGGTCGGTGCAAACGCCTTTGCCCATGAGTCAGGCATACACGCGGACGGGGCGCTCAAGGACAGAAAGAACTACGAGTTGTACGAGCCCGGAGATGTCGGCAGGGGACAACCCGAACTGATCGAGACAGGCCGCATTATCACAACCGGAGAATACGGCGGGATCAAGGGGTTCAGGTATGTTTATGAAAAACTCGGCATTCATTTTCATGACGACAGGGAGGCCAGATGCGTATTGTCCCTTGTCCAGTACGCGAACCTTCACACCCAGAAGCCGCTTACAGACGATGAGCTCAGGCTGATCGCACGCTACCCCGATATAGTAGGCAAGATACTGACCGTGACTCCGTAGCCGGAAAAAGAGTCAAGGATATCGTCCATTTTTACAATACCAGAGACGTCGATCCCTCATGGCCGGCTCCTGAGTACGCGGATACTGTAAATACTGATGAGCTGGGCAACCTTGGCCTGACCTCGCGTGAAGAGGATGATATCGCCGCCTTTCTGCTGACCCTTACAGACGGCTATTACTACAGAAACTGCAAGCAGTAAGTGTGCAGGCATGTCTCATTGCGGTACAGGCGGCCCTTCGCTGCAAATCCAGCCGCCTGCTTCCGCATATTTCATATACTGTCCTTCAGGCCGGAATCGGGATAATTCTGCCTCATGCCAATGGCTGACCCCATAGTATTGTTGTGGAGATGTTTTGACTTCCCTTGCGATTGATATACAATTTAATCATGCCGGTTAGTTTAATAAAAATCCTGTCGCTGAAAAAGGAAAGGCAATAGGCTAATCCTGCGGTTCTGGTCTGATTAAGCAGGTCAATCAGGAAAGATAGACTTGTAAAAAGTCGAAAATGAGACGGGTTAGTAAAAAGCTCCGGAGGCAAGGCGCGC
>JAGVHR010000227.1 GCA_020056455.1 Thermodesulfovibrionales bacterium | reverse complement strand
TTGTCAGCGTGTTGATCTCGTCAATTCTCCGTTTCTTCAGCTCTTCACGACTCCAGCCATAATAGGCGCAAGCGGCTGGATTGGCATCTGTAATAGCGGCGCTATCCGGATCGATAAGCAACATGACGGCATGATTGTTTTCAAACAGGCTCCGGTACCTTGCCTCGCTCTCGCGCAGCGCATCCTCTATTTTTTGCCGCTTTCCCTCTTCCCGGACAATTTCCCAGGCTCTCATACCGTAATAGGAAATAACAGCGCTGCATAACAGGAGTAAACCGACAACATAAATGAGTTTATTCCTGAAATTTGACAGAGATGCCAGAGCTTCATCCTCATTCGACGCAACGACGATGGACCAGAAAGTGTCTCCGATTCTGACAGGCAAATATACGGCATGTTTCCTGACGGTTTCTGTTTTCAGGTCCCTGATCTGGTCAAAAGTATATGTGGTAACGCCATGGCTCCCTTTCAACATCTCCTTTGCCATGGAAATAATGGTTGGAAAGTCTTTGCAGTTTTCAAAAACGGATTTTCCCGTATGCCCCGGCACAGGGCAATAGAGCTCAATACCATCCCTGCTTGTCATCCATGCGTAACCGGTTTCGCCGATCCGGATATCCTGCAAAAACCTCCTGGAAATTGCTTGAAAATCAATTAGAAAAGCAAGCGTCCCGCGAAACTCATTCCCTTTGAATACCGGTACGTGTAAGCCAATGGCATTATAGCCCTGAACAGCGGTGAAGACATCACTTACAACGGGTTGCCGGGTCTTCATTATTTCCCGGATATGTTTTTGATAAGAAATATCTTTGCCGATAACGGTTCCGTCATATGGCAGGGTATAAAGAATCCTGCCTCTTTCATCAACGCGGGTAATCGCTTTTATTTCTTCCCGGTTGGTTTTCAAGGCAAAATCCATCTCTTTTCTGCCCTGATCATCAAGAGAGATGACGTGGCCTGATTCGGAGACCTTTGTAAGAAATATTATCAAATCACTGAAATATTCCTCTATTCCTCTCCCGGCCTGTCTGGCATGAATAAACTGCCTTGAATTCAAATCGGCAATTGTCTTAACTTTGACCTCGGAATAAATCATTTGAAAAAGATAGAGGCAGACACCTGCAACAGCAATCAGCAACCCGAACAGATATTTATGTCTCATAATTATCCTTGGCAGCATATAGAAAAGTCATAAAAAGTCCATTAACAGACCGTTTTATATGAGAATACAGGAGTCAGAATTCAGGAGCCGGAATCCAGAATAGAAGCAGCTTATGCCGTAAGCATTTTACTGACTTCTTCAAGTTGAAACATTAACTCCAAAGTATCACCACAACCAAGATCTTTCGCCAGGATTAAATAGCACCGACATTATTCAAGAGAATCCTGCGATCTCGAAAATCCTGGAAAAGGGTTTCCTTTTCATTCTGGCTCCTGAGTAGTTACTAATATAGCTTATATCCAAATTGAGCATTACTTGCAATAACACTTTTATTTCTGAACTCTTATTTCTTGATCAGATTTACCGGGAAATAAAAAAGCTGTTTTTCAGAAACAACAGAAAGGATTTGTACGGGGACAGGAAATGGATGTTTCAGATCACATATGATAAAAACAGACGGCCGCTGTCCGATATCCGGACAGCGGCCGAAATGACTTAATTTCACCTGTTTTGAGACGCGTGTTCAGAAAAGCTCGTCTATAAAAGAACCCACCATCTTATCGGCAACAGCTTCATTATCCATGCCGTAAGTTCCGGATTCGATTTGATCCTTGATTTCAGCTACTTTATCTTCCCTTACATCAGGAACAGACGCTATAGCTTCACTGGCGAGCAGACGATCTTTCGAAGCCTGGGAAAGATTCACGATAGCATCCCGGCTTTCGGATTTTATTTCCTGATTTTTCTGACTGTCAAGAAGCTGCTGTCCGTCATTGATATTTTGCGCAGATTTTGTAATCTGCTGGCTGATTTCATAATTTGCAATCTTATTGTCAATTTTCATTTACTGACCCCCTCATTTATGCTTCAAACCTGTATACGATTTTCATCAGAAAAATATTCAATTTATATGCCAAAACTTTCAGAATTCTTTATATCTTCAATGGTAAGCAAATTTATTGTTTCACCACGATCATCTATCATCTTATATACAAGATCACTGGAATCGTTTCTGGAAACATCCAGTTGAACTCCAAACTCACCCCCAATTTCCTTCAGTGCCTCTTTTCCGATTTCATTCCGTGCGCCGTACTGGTTGATTTTGTCTGCAATACTGGACGCAATTTGATCAATAACAGCTTTTCGCTTCCCCCCGGTTGAGATGCTGACCTGGTCCGGTGATCTGGTCAAATTATTAGCCGGCCTGCTCGATACCTTACCATAACGAAGCTGATCGTGATAGACCCTCAGAACATTATTGACCTGATATGCTGAAATTACCATTAATGCACCTCTTATTAAACTTTTTTTACCCTTTCGTTGTTGTTATCGGCATCAACTTTAAATAACTTTAGTAAAATTATTAATTTTTTTTTGGACCATCATAAACTTATATGAATATCAATTTCTTATATCGAATATAGGATATCGTATATCGACTTTCGCCTCCCGACCTCTGGTCTCCGACTTCCGACCTCTGACCTCTGACCTCCGCCCCCTGACTTCCGACCTCTGACCTCCGACTTCCGATCTCAGCCTTCCGATCTCCGCCTTCCGCCCTCCGACCGCACCCCTTTCCCCTATCCTGTCATCTATCATCTGATTTTCTGCGTCATTAATTTGACTATCAAACTAAAGGATAGATCTGTTTTATGAAAACACGATGCCAAAGATTTGACTTCCTTTCTTGTTTTCCCACCCGCATAAGACGCGCACCATCTTTATGAGAGAGGTTTGAACCAGGCAAATACCTTGGGCAAGAAACCAAGCCCCGCAGCCTATTATAGCCAAAGAGAGACAAGCAACTCTGTTATTTAATATACTTAGGAGCATTTGTGGGGGCCGCATCCGCCCGTCGGCCTAATTCCGAGTTGATTTTGAAAACGAACAATGAGACGTGGAACACCGTAATGGCACACCCATTGCATTAGCATTATTAGAGATTGAGTCTCAAGGGCAAACTTTAATGTACGGCTAATCAAACTTTAAAGAAGAGTAAAAGGCCTGATGAATATAGAAGCAATTCTTCAAAGAGAGACAGCCTTATTTATGGATGGTCTGCCTGATGAGGCCGAGACCGTCTTTCAGGAGGTCCCTTGCTCGAAGCCTGAGCATTATAAAGCGCTCAATAATATAGGCGTAAGTCATAACTTAGGCCTGATTGAACAGGCGGAGCAATTATTTCTGAAAGCGCTTGATGTAAACGGGGAATACCCGGATGCATTGTCAAACCTCGCTGACCCCTACCAGGCTGCCAACCAAAATGAAAACGCGCTAAAATGTCTGGAAAAACTACTGATCTTTCAACCTAATAACTGTGATCTTCTTAATCGCCTGGCATTTCTGTACATCAAAATAAAACAAGAACAAACGGCAATTTCGCTAATCAACCGTTCCCTGAAGCTTTACCAGGAACAGGAAACATTGAAAAAAACGCTATCATCGCTCATATCCGGTTCCCGTGTGATGGAACCCAAATGAAATACAAAATAGACAGGTACCTGAGGTGTATCAAATCTTGAAAAAAAAAACCTTCATAAAAAATAAAAGAAAGTCCATGATTTCCCTTTGCATGATCGTGAAAAATGAAGAAGCTTGTCTTGAGCGTTGTTTAAAAAGCGTGCATAAGTATGTGGATGAAATCATAATCGTGGACACAGGATCAACGGATCGGACCATCGAGATCGCAAAAAACTACGGCGCCGGAATATACCATCATCCCTGGGAAAATGACTTCAGCAAACACCGCAATCAGTCGCTCTCCTATGCCACGGGCGACTGGATCTTTCAACTGGACGCCGACGAAGAGCTCTTTGCCGAGGACGGGCCACGTCTGCGAGAAGCTGTTCGGGAGGGAAAGGCCGATTATTTTCATTGTCGTTTTTACGACACGAAAAAGGACGGTTCCGTCCACGGCGTCTTCTACCTGATCAGGCTGTTCCGCAATCGCATGGGGATGGGCTATGTTCGGAAAGTCCACAATCAGTTGCAAGCCGGCGGGGTAGGAGCCTACAGTGGGATTAGGATCCGGCACTACGGCTATGATCTGACTCCGGAACAGATGGAAGTGAAGCATATCCGGACAACAACCCTTTTGCAGGAGACGCTTGCGAATGATCCGGAGGATGTCTATAGTGTCTATCAATTGTCTGCATCCTATTCCATGCACCGTGAGTTTGACAAGGCCGTATTATATGGTGAAATGGCCATTGATATCATGCGCCGCAAAGAACTAAAGAACGGATTTTTCATGACGGTTTTCTATTCAACCGCACAGGGGTACCATGCCATGGGCAGAGTGGATGATGCGGAACGTATCTGTCTGGAAGCCCTTGATTTATTTCCCATGCATATGGATATGTGCCATCTCCTTGCCGCCATTTATTTCCGTAAGCAGGCGATGGACCTGTGCAGAACCATGTCGGAGCGCTATCTTCAAATCTATGACGCCTTTGAAACAAATCCATTACTCCTCGGGAGTTTTTACTGTCACAGTTTTGCCAAAAGGAATGAGATCTACTTCGGTTTGGCATTAGTTCACTTTCTTGAAAAAGATTTTGAAACAGCAGACGCCTTCTTCATGAAGTCATTTGAAGATGCGGGAAATAGCTTGCAAAAAGCCGAGAGTATCTGCCGCTTCTATCTTGCACAGCAGATGGGCCAAAAGACCATGCAATGGTTGACTATGGCCTGTAAAGCAGGTCCTGATAAAGTAGTTGTACTTCCCGATATTCACCCTTCGGTCGAAGATCTGGGATCGCTTGCTTATGAAGTTGCCGAGGTATTCTGCCGCCTCAGGCAATGGTCACTTGCCGAACAGGCTCTCAGCCTTGCAGTTCAGATCGCCCCAGCTGTTTTTGATCACAACAAATTTAACCGGCTTCTTCTGAGCGCCGAAAGGGAAACCCATAATCCTTTCTAATATTCCTCCTTTAAACAATATTTTGCACTACCGGCAACCATGCCATCGAAACCTCATTTTCTTCGAACCGCTTGTCTGAAACAGTCTGAACCAGCCTAAAAATCATTAAATCTGTTTGCTTTTCATAAATGTTTCTAAAGTAAGTCATCCCTTCTGCCGATAACAGAGCTAAAGGTTGAAACGATCCAATATACAAAGGAAGGAGGCGATTAGTAAATCTTTGCGGAAAGGGTCAAAATCTTGGGCAAGGAAGCTCAAATATGAATGGCCGGATAACCGGCAAAAACAAAACAAATCAAGGAGGATTAAAACATGGGATTAAGAATTCAAAACAACATCACGGCAATGAACGCGCACAGAAATCTTCAGATTTCAGACGCAGGTCTCGGCAAATCTCTTGAAAGACTTTCTTCAGGTTACCGAATCAACTCCGCCAAAGACGACGCCGCGGGTCTTGCAATTTCTCAGGGTTTCCGGGCGGATATAGCCAGTGTCAAAGTTGCCCAGAGGAATATTTCCGAGGCCAACGCGCTCCTGCAGACTGCGGAAGGCGCTATGGCCAGCGTCAGCGACATTTTGACCCGTATGAAGGAACTGGCCACTCAGGCGGCATCGGCCAATGTCGGTACGGATATAACCAAACTGAGTACGGAGTATGACTCTCTCGTCGGCGAAATCAACCGGATTGCAGACTCGACGAAATACGCCGGCACTCTCCTTGTTAATGGCTCTTTCACAGGCGGCAGCACACTTACTGCCGGCACCTCAACCTGGGATACTGCAGCCAATGTTTACGATATCAACGTAACGAATGCCGCTTCAGCTGCCTATGTAGTCACTTATTCCGCAACGGCCGACACGTTAACGATGACAAGCGGGGGAGTGAGCCAAACCATAGCCGTTGCAGCCGGCGCTCAGACACTTAATTTTTCGACATTTAACATCAGCCTCAAGACGACAGCAGTGGCTGTTGCCGATACTGTTGGCACCGCACTGGCCGGCACTCAGACCGTCTCCAATAGCGGCAGCGCCAAAAACTTTCAGATCGGTTATGAGGAAGACTCCAATTCCCAGTTGGGTATCAGCTTGGGAGATCTCAACACAGCAGCACTGAAAGACACTGGTTCGGGCGTTGCGACCAGCGATCTCAGTACCTCTGCCGGAGCCTTGTCAAAAATGAGCGATATCGACGATGCTATCGATAAGCTTTCGAGCCTCCGCGGCGACATCGGTGCCTATCAGAATCGCATGGGTTATGCGGCCAGCAACCTGTCCATTACCCTTGAGAACTTCACTGCTGCCGAGTCAGTCATCCGCGATGTAGATATGGCGGCTGAAATGACGACCTTCACCAAGAACCAGATCCTGCTTCAGGCCGGCACAGCGATGCTTGCCCAGGCAAACATGGCACCGCAGAACCTGCTGTCCTTATTCGGTGGATGATGTCTTAAACAAGGTGAATAGACTGTAGGCGTTTAGGCTGTTAGCTGAATACCTACAGCCTAACCCTGCTGAGCTGGACTCTTTTCAGTACCCCCTTGAGGGGTGTAAGTACCTTTACGAAACAATTTAACAAAGCAGAGACGCAGAACCTTGCGTCTCTGCGACTTGGACAAAGCACAAAACCCGTTTCCGGATCTCCGGAAGCGGGTTTTTTATTCTGGCAGACTTTTTGCTATTAAATTAATTGGTACAGAAAATTAACAGTTGTCAGGGGTCAGGGATCAGTGGTTCCGCCATAGTGATTGGCGGACCTTCGGCAGAGATCAAGACAGAAAAAAGGTTTAGACGGGATTAACAGGATTAACAAGATTTTGCTTGCGATTACTCCCTTCCGCGAAGCGGATATAACTGATGCGGTTGATCCGTCAAATCCTGTAAATCCTGTCAGATAAGTTTTTTTAACACTCAAGTTTTGAGCAAACTTTTCCGATAAACAGAGTATGGCTCGGAATTAATTTCCGGCCTGTTTTGAGCACAGTTTTAAAACGGAGGTAACATGGCTTTAAGCACCAACCTCATATCAGGACTTTCGAGCGGATTTGACTGGCGGTCCATGATCGACCAGCTCATGGCCGTAGAGCACCGTCGTGTCGATCTTGTTACCGCAAAAAAGACGGGGACACAAACAAAACTTACCGAATGGCAGTCTTTTAACACGAAGCTTCTTTCACTGAAAACAGCCGCCGGGAATCTCAACGACCCTGAAAGCTTTGATATCTATAAATCCAGCCTGGCATCAGATGACAGCACCGTAAAAGCCTCTGATCTTTTGTCGGTGAGTACAACCTCCTCTGCCTCCAAAGGCTCTTATAATATCGTCGTTGACGCGCTGGCCACGGCGCAAAAGCTTTCTTCCGGTTCTTTTTCAGGCTTTTCCGATGCCCTGGGCGCCTCCTATGCAGGGGATATTATTATAAACGGCAGGGCCATCAGCGTGAATGCAACGGACAGCCTGGCCGATGTGCGAAACAAAATCAACAATGCCAATAGCGGTACAAACCCCACCGGAGTCAGCGCCTCCATCGTCACCTATAGTGCCAACGACCACAGGCTGATTCTGACGAGCGACAACACGGGAGAGCAAGGAATCGGCCTTCAAAACGGGTCCGGGTCCGATCTTGTGCAACTGTTCGGATGGAAAGACAAATCATCTTCGCTCAGAAACAGCATAACCGGCGGAGCCCAGTCAGATGCCTTCTCCGGTTCCACACAGAACATCAAGAGTCTTCTTGATCTTTCAACAACCCAATCAGGCACTATAAAGATCAGGGACGGGCTCGGCGTTTACCAGGACGTTAGTATCGATCTCTCCACAGATTCCCTTGAAGACATCAAAACAGCCATCAATGATGCCGCCATCACTGGGGTAACCGCCTCTGTTGTGGACGAAACATCAGGAAACACAAAGACCTATAAACTCCAGATAAATGGAAGCCAGGACTTGTTGGATGCTCAGAACATCCTCGATACTCTTGGGGTTCTTCAAAATGGCGTTTCGCTGGTTCAGGGGACAACCTCAGCAAACAGCATGACCGCAAACGGCAATCCGATCACTTCAAGCACTCTTCTCATCGAAATCGATGGTTACAACCAGTACACCGCCGGAGACAAAATCTCTCTCGGAGCTGCATCCCGTGATCATAGCAACGTTGATGTGAGCGGCGATATTCTGGCCATCACAGAAACAACCACGATACAGGATCTCCTGGATGCAATCAAAACTGCTTATGAAGACGGCGGGGATGAGGTATCGGTTTACCCCACATCAGACGGGAAGATTCAGGTAGTCGACCTGGAGACAGGAGCAAGCAGTCTGGTGGTTGAATTGGAATCAACGATTGGTGATATGTACTCCTCGCTTGACTGGGGCGCTTTCACATCTCTGGCGGAAGTGCGCAAAAGGCAACTCGTTGCAGGGGCTGATGCCTCTCTTTGGATAGATGACGTCAATGTCACGAGCAGTGATAACTCCGTTGACGATGTACTTTCAGGGGTGACACTTAACCTCCTGAAAGCAGATTCGGAAACCACTCTCACCTTGGGTGTGGACCGGGATATTGACGCCGTCACGAATAAGATCCAAGGCTTTGTATCTGCCTATAATGTCGTGTCCGCCTATTTGAAGGAGCAACAAACATATGATCAGGAAAATGAGGAAGCGGGCGGAATTCTCTTCGGGGATGGTACCCTTTCTTCTGTGAAATCTGACATCACAACCATTCTTACACAACAGGTCTGGGGTGTTGCATCGGATCTGTCCACGCTGGGGCTTGCCGGTATCGAGGTGGACACGGAAGGCCAGCTCAATATCGATAGCGCGCAACTGAAGGGATACCTGGAGACGCGATTCAATGACATCAAGCTCTTATTTTCCATAAACGGCACAACGGATGCTGGATACCTCAGCTATGTACGTAGCTCACGGGACACCAAGGCAGGTGAATACGAGGTCATCATCACTCAGGCCGCCACCCGGAGTTCCGAGACGAGTGATACGGACACTCTGGACGAAGACGAGACCATGACCATTACACAAGACGGCAAGACCGCCAATGTATTGCTCACGAGCGGCATGACCATCTCCGGCATCATCAATGCCGTCAATACGGAAATGGATACCGTATATACACAAAAACTGGCCGGGAGCGTTCCGGTCAAAACGACTGGTGGCGTTATCTCCATCACATCGGGGACGACCTGGAACAACATTAACGGCGGAAACCTGGTAAACGACGATGTTATAACTTTCAGCGCTACAGCCCGGAACGGCTCCTCAGTCTCGGGATCCTATACCATCTCAGATACCGGCACGGATACGGTTCAGGGATTGCTTTCCACCATCGAGACTGCCTACGGCGGTCAGGTCACAGCGGCAATCGCTACCACCGGGCAGGTAATTATCACAGACAAGGCAGAGGGGGCCAGCAGTATCGCCCTGACGTTCGACTACACACAAACCGAAAATGAGGTGGATATCTTCGGATCCGTCGCCGTGGACAATTCAGGCGGCCAGAAAGGCCGATGGACCATGAATCTCGCCGCATCAAATGACGGGAGCAACCACCTGCTCCTTACCCACGACAGCTACGGAAGCAGTTACAGCTTTACGATAGTGGAAAATACGGATACTGGTCTCTGGGCAGGAAGTCAGACAACGCCTGTGAGTGTGAATAATGGTCTGGATGTTGAGGGTACGATTAAAGGAGAAGCGGCAACAGGTTCCGGTCAAACCCTTACCGGAAACAGCGGTGAAGCAAATGTGGGCGGTCTTGTCATCAGGTGTTCTGGTTCTTCAACCGGCATAGCAGGAAATGTGACACTGACTCTGGGCATTGCAGAACTATTTGACCGTACTCTATTTAATATTACTGATTCTTTTGAAGGTTATCTCGACTTTAAACAAGAATCCCTTCAAAACAGTATTAACGGATACGAAACACAGATCGAGCAGATGGAAGCCCGGCTAGAGAAAAAGATGGAAATGATGATCAACCGGTTTGTGGCTATGGAAACGGCTCTTGCAAAAATGCAGAGCCAGAGCAACTGGCTTAGCAGTCAGATAGATGGATTGTACAGCGGTTGGAGGTAGAAGTCGGAAGGCAAGGGAACAGGGGTTAGAGATCAGAGGTTCCGGCAGGGGAAAATAGTATTTTCAAACAGAAATGAAGGAGGTTTTGAATGCATAGTAATAGTATTCGGGCTTATCGCAAAACGACCGTAATCACTGCAGATCCTGGGAAACTTGTAATAATGTGTTATGAAGGGGCAATCGATCAGCTTAAAATCGCAAAAATGAAATACCGGGAAAAAAATTATGAGGCAAAGTTTAAAGCCCTGACAAAGGCCACTAATTTTATCGACGAACTGCTATACTCACTCGACTTTGAAAAAGGCGGCGATATTTCCCGGCATCTTCAGGCAATCTATAATTACATGACATTAAGAATTATCCAGGCGGATGTAAACAGAGATATTGACGGCATTGATGAAGTTATCGGAATATTGACGGAACTTTTGTCGGCATGGAAAGAAATTATTGCCGGACAAACCGGGCAAAGCAGAAAAATGCAGCCCGAATCGATTGAATTTAATGAAGAAAGGACGCAGCAGGCTTCCAGTCATATGCGTATGTGAAGTGATAATGGCAATCAATACCACAGAAAAATATAACAATATCTGTTTGTTCATGGAACAAAAGGTCTCCCTGATGACACAATACCTTTCCATTACAAGAACAATGAAAGAAACATTCATGCTGGAAGAGGAAACTGACCTTAGAGACTTGTTATCGAAACGGCAGGAATGTATTAATAAGATTCAAAAAACAGATCTGTCCGTTCAGAAGATCATGAATACAGGCGCAGAGGAACTCTCACGTATTTCAGGCGATTTAAAAAGTTCGCTTGACGGTTATCTGCATAGCATTAAAAGCCTTCTGGAACTAATTTCACCGGTAGATGCCGAGGTAATGGTGATGGTGAAAGAAGAAAGCCGGGGCATTAAAGCTGAGCTGCTTAAAATGAGCAATGTCAGGCATGCCGCGAAAGGTTACAGCTCAAAAGAAATGAATATCCCTGTTTACATGGACGCAAAAAGATAAACGCTCAGGATCAGAGGTTCCGCCAGGGCGGTCCTTCGGCAGAGATCAAGACAGGAAAAAGTTTTAGACAGGATTGACAGAACGGACAGGATTTTGCCTTTGCAGTTGATCCGTCCAATCCTGTAAATCCTGTCAGATAGATTTTAAAAAAGGGGGCGATTCAGATGTTATTGGAAAATGTTTCCATGTCGGGAAAAAGTCCGAATAATTTACCACCGGTGAATATTGCGGTTCGGGGTACGATTCTTACCGTTGTAAAAGGTAAAGCCGAAGAAGAAAAGAAACCGGCGGAGCTATCTCAAATCGCGGAAATAGCTATCGACCTGCAAAACAAAATGCAGGTGCTTCACAATGTCGATTTGAATTTTTCAGTCCATGAGGCTTCGGGAACGATAATGGTGACCGTCGTCAATGAGGATACCGGTAAGGTTATAAGGGAAATCCCGTCCAGGGAATTACTGGACCTTGCAGCTAAGCTTGAAGAAGCTATTGGCCTTATATTCGACAAAAAAGTCTGATGCGAACTCTATGCCGGAATTAAAGATCATAAATATGGATCATCCCATCAGAATACTGATTGTTGATGACGACAAGGTAATCGCGGATATATTGAAAGACCTTACCTTAACGCCGGAACAGGAAAGATCTGTGTCGGTCTGTTACGATGGCTCCGAAGCTGTCGACAGGCTCAGAAACAGTTTTTTTGATTTGATTATTACCGACCTGAAGATGCCCGATACAGACGGAATGGAAGTACTGAGATTCGCAAAAAAAATGAATCCGGCCGTTCTCGTAATTATCGTCACCGGCTATGCTTCGCTTGAAACAGCAATAATTGCCATCAAGGAGGGGGCTTATGATTATATAATGAAGCCATGTAAACTTGATGAGATAAAGATCGTTGTAAACAGGGCCACAGACACGATAAAGCTCAACAGAGAAAACCAGGAATTACTAAGAAAATTGCAGGAAGCTTGTCATGAATTAATAGTATTACATAAGGTAAGAGATAAAACCGAAAAAGCGGCAAGTTTAAATATTTTCCCTTCAAGCACGGTTGGAATACATCATCTTTATAATAATACCATGCCCGATAACTATGTTGATAATTTGCAGACGCTGGCATCCCTGAAAGAGAAAGGGATGCTGACAGAAGGCGAGTTCAAGGCATTCAAAAATCATTACCTGAACATACTGGACAATAAAGCGGTGTCGGAGAAAATCGTCGATGAATGAAAATTTAAAAATCATGGTCGTTGACGACGAAAAATCCATTTTGAATATTTTCAGCGAATACCTTAATGCCACCACCGATTACGAGGTATTTTCCGAAAGCAACGGACTTCTTGCCCTCGAAATCATCAAAAGCCATACAATCGACTGCTGTTTTTTAGATATTTCCATGCCCATTATCGATGGAGTCGCTCTTGCGAAACAGATACACCTTCACGATAAAACAATACCGATAATTATGATGACCGGCAACCCGTCAGCTGACAATGCAATAAAAACCTTAAAGACCGGAGTCGTTGATTTCTTAACAAAACCGATAGACATATTGCAAATTCCGCAGACCATTAAACGTGTGATGAAGGAACGGTCCATGTTTGTGGACAGCCTCCTGCTGAAAGAGTTGACTCAAAAAAACCATGAACTTCTTGATATTAATCAGGAGTTGCAACAGAAACTGAAAGATGTAGAAATAATAAGCCTGATTCTTCAGAAATTGGATCAGGCGACAACCATAAAAAATCTTATTGATACGCTGGTCAATCTGGCCGGAGAAATCACTCTATGCGATGAAGCCTATTTCTGTAACTTTGCTCATAATTGTACCGATCCATCCATCCTTGCGGTTTTTTCCCGATCAAACGGCAAATCGGTATCTGGCGCCGAAAAGATAGCATCGCACAACATCAA
The DNA here is from genome assembly GCA_020056455.1 of Thermodesulfovibrionales bacterium. Taxonomy (GTDB): domain Bacteria; phylum Nitrospirota; class Thermodesulfovibrionia; order Thermodesulfovibrionales; family UBA6898; genus UBA6898. The sequence goes on along the minus strand of JAGVHR010000227.1, from coordinate 289 downwards.
AAAGGTTGTGGACGACGGAATCCCTCTCATAATAAATGGTAACGGCAACAAAGGCGGCACCATGGCTGTTCCGCTCACAATAAAAGCCAACGTCTTTGGTGCTCTTGTGTTATTCATCAATGATAACGCCCGTAATTTCAGTAAAAAAGATTTGTACTTTATGAATTTTCTGTTGAAGAAAGCATCCTCTCTGGTAGAAAATTTTGCTCTTTATGAGAATATTTTCGAAAACCTTGTTTCATCGCTTTATGCTTTTGTAGAAACAATCGAGGCAAGGGACTCTTATACC
>JAGVHR010000119.1 GCA_020056455.1 Thermodesulfovibrionales bacterium | reverse complement strand
GCAGCAATCCAAATATCATTTTCAGGTATCGGCTGACCTTTGACTTTCAAATCGTTCTTTATGGTCCCGTAGCGCTTTGCTATGTCAGAATTGCAGGACAATATACTGCTGTTGAGAACAAAGTCATCTATACGGGCGATATTTTCCTGAACCTTGGTGGACTTACAGGCCCCAAAATAGAGTTCACCGACGGCAATGCAAGAAACAAATACTTCCTCTGCCTGAGCCATCCGCTCATGAGTCAGCGGATTCTTTGCAAAGAGAGAGATAACAACATTGGTATCGAGCAGATATCTACCACTCATTTGCATCAACGCGCTCGCAGTTTTCCTCAATTGCTTGTGTCATTAACAGTAAGTCATCGTCTGGGATTGCTCCTTCAAATCTAAGGAGACTTTTACCCTCAACGCCTTTTGGAATAAGCGACTTTACAAAATCCAATACCCGTAACTGTAGGTCATACGGAAGTTTATCCATTTGAGCAATAAGCCTATCTTTTACAAATGCCGTTGTCATAAGCCACCTCCTATTACTTGGTTCATTTTAACATGCTTAAACACTACTTCGCACTCAAAATCTTGAAGGAAACTGCAGCTTTTTTATAGGTCTACGGACAAAAATACCGATAGATTTGAGCCGGGTTAATTTTTACGCTATACTCTAAATAAAAAAGGAGAACCCATGTCCCTTGAAAAACTGAGAAGACTCGATGATACGAGGCTCGAGGTGCCTGTGGATTACAAGCCAGGCATGCGGGTCAACGGTAATATCTATGTTGACCGTATTCTTGAAAAAGAACTTGAGGCATCGGCTGTCGAACAGGTGGCCAATGTTGCGACTCTGCCCGGAATTGTCAGGGCTTCAATTGCCATGCCTGATATCCACACCGGCTATGGTTTCCCGATCGGCGGGGTGGCGGCCTTTGATCACGGCAGCGGCATCATCTCTCCGGGAGGAGTAGGCTACGATATAAATTGAGGCGTCCGCCTCCTCAGGAGCAACCTGATGAAACAGGACGTGCTCCCGAGGCTCAAAGACCTCGTTGAGGTCCTCTACAGGGAAGTGCCCTCAGGCGTCGGCTCAAAGGGCAAGCTCCGCCTCGGCCCTGAGGATGAACGAAAGCTCCTCATCAATGGGGCCAAATGGGCCATCAGCAAAGGTTACGGAGATGCTTCTGATCTCGAGCGTATGGAATCCAATGGCTGCATGGACGGCGCAGACCCTTCCCTTATCAGCGCCAGGGCCTATGAACGCGGAAGGGCGCAGCAGGGCACTCTGGGCAGCGGCAACCACTTTCTCGAAATTCAATTTGTAGACAAAATATACGACGAGCAGGCTGCAGACAGCTTTGGTCTTTTCGAAGGACAGATCACCGTAATGATCCATACCGGCTCACGAGGCTTTGGCCATCAGGTCTGCACCGACTTCCTTGAAGTTATGGAAAAGGCGGCAAAAAAATATGAAATTACGCTTTATGACAGGGAGCTTGCCTGCGCGCCCTTTTCAAGCCCTGAAGCGCAGGACTATCTCTCTGCAATGAGGGCCGCAGCCAATTACGCCTGGGCCAACAGGCAGTGCATCATGCACTGGACACGGGAAGCCTTCATGCAGACGCTCAGCGCCACTCCAGGGTCACTCGGAATGGGGCTCGTATATGACGTGGCCCATAACATGGCAAAGATTGAGGAGCATACTGTAAACGGACAGAAAAGGAAGCTCATTGTTCACCGAAAAGGCGCAACCAGGGCCTTTCCTCCAGGCCATCCTGAGCTTCCTGATGTCTATAAGCGCACAGGCCAGCCCGTGCTTATCCCAGGCGATATGGGGAGGGCGTCCTACGTGCTTGTCGGCGCTGAAAAGGCCATGGAGGAGACCTTTGGCTCTTCATGCCATGGCGCAGGCCGGATAATGTCACGGCATCAGGCAATACGAAGGGCAAAGGGCCGCGCCATATGGAGGGAATTGTCGGACAAGGGGATCATTGTCAGATCAGCCGGCAGAGAGACCCTTGCCGAGGAAATGCCGGAGGCGTATAAAGACATATCGAATGTCGTTGATGTCGTTCATAATGCCGGGATCGCAAAAAAGGTGGTACGCCTCAGACCCATGGGAGTTGTTAAAGGGTGAGACAGTGCGGAAACTGAAGATAGGCCGCTTCTCCTACTCAAACCTCTTCCCAATATTTTATATGCTCGAAAGGGAGTCGGACTGTAGACAATACGAGTTCATCGAAGGCGTTCCTTCTGAACTCAACAGGAGGCTCCGGCTCGGGGAAATTGATATAAGTCCCTCGTCATCCATTGAGTATCTGCGAAACAGTGCGCTATACGATCTGGTCCCGGACCACTCCATCAGTTCAGAGGGTCCGGTAAGAAGCATCTTTCTGTTCAGCAGAAAACCTCTCGAAGCGCTCGGAGGAGAAACAGTACTTGTAACAAGCCAGTCTGAAACGTCGGTCGCACTGCTCCGGATCATACTTACGAAATTCTTAGGACTGAGCTGCAGGTTCAGGCAGACTGCCGGGCAGGTGCAACAGACCATGAAATCCCATGCTGCCTGTCTGCTTATCGGAGACGATGCTCTATTGCAGGCCCTGAAATGGCGGGACATGCATATCTATGACCTGGGTGAACTCTGGACCAGACAGACCGGCCTGCCCTTCACTTTCGCGCTATGGCTTGTCAGAAAAGACAGCATGCCTGAAAAAAAGGAACTGATCAAAGGATTCATACTTGACCTCGACAGGGCAAAAAAGCACGCGCTTACGGCTTTGAGGACTATTGCGCCCGCGTCGCCTTTCAGCGACATACTCTCCGTAGAGGAACTCGTGCAATACTGGCAGGGGATATCCTATGACTTCAACTCAAAACACCGGCAAGGCCTGGCCCTTTTCAGACAGTTTGCAGAGGAACTTGGACTGCTTCAATAATCAACTTGTTCCTGATAAAAGGACCTTTTTCTTCAAAACATAAATTTTCTCTTGCATACCACGATGTATTTATTGTATTTTTCATGGCATGTAATTTGTATTTTCATTTATCAGGCAGCCTATTAATCAGGCATATTTCAACATGAAAGGAGGTGAAGTAAATGAAGAAGACAATCGCAATCGCACTGTCTCTTATACTCGTCTTCGCTGTTGCCTCTATGAGTTTCGCATCAGATGAGAAGAAAGAGGCAAAGACAAAGCAGGTAACCGGTGAGGTTACAGCAGTCGATGCAAAGGCCAACACCCTTGCCGTCAAAAAAGACAAGGAAGAGACCAAACTCATGACAGATGCAAAGACCAAGGTCATGGCAGGCAAAGACTCAAAAACCCTTGCAGATGTCAAGGTTGGCAACAAGGTCACTGTGCACTTCACTGCCGGAGACAAGAACATGGCCACCAAGATAGAGATCAAGGTCGCACCTGCACCTGCACCTGCGCCCGCTCCTGCCCCTGCACCGGCAGCTCCCGCCAAGAAGTCAACCGGCGGCTATTAATTTCATTCCCATATTGACCGAAAACCTCTCCGGAGCATTAATGCCGGGGAGGTTTTTTGGTTTCGGCACAGGCCGGATTGACAGAGCGGGGTCGCTTCCCTGACAATAACATCATGCATATCAGCAGAAAAAGCATCAGGGACTATTTTCTCGGACTATCCCTGAATGATAAGCTTGTTGCCATGATGGTCCTCCTTAGCCTCAGCCTCATGGTAGTCTATTTTTCCCTGTATTTTCAGACTGAAAGGGCCATGTACCGCGAGTTTGAAAGCCAGACCGTGGAGCTCTCCAAGGCCATACAGGTCGGCGTTGAAGAGGTAACGAGCACAGGGGCCACAGATGAAAAACGGCTTCAGGGGTACCTGAAAAAACTCAACACCAGGGGGGTAAAGGAGATCTCGATAATCAGCAATAGTTCAGACAGGATCATCTCGAGCTCAGACCCGAAAAAAATAGGCAAGGACCTGTCAACAAAGCGTAAGGAGCTTATATTCAAGGCTGAGCTTGGGGAGCCTCTCTCAGGAGAAAAACATGCCTATAATGTCATCATCCCTGTTATAGCAGGTGAAAAACATTTCGGTTATATCCACCTTACCATCAACACCGAGGACTTTGACGTATTCATGAGAAAGAGGCTGTTTCAGCGCATACTGGCTGTTATGCTCGTATTCGGCATCGGCACTCTCCTTTCGGTCTATCTTGCAAAAAGCTATACCAGACCTATCGAAGAGATCGTTACCGCGGCCCAGAGCGTTGCCTCCGGAAACCTTAACCAGGAACTGAACACGGACAGAAAAGACGAGATCGGAAAACTTGCGCAGAGCTTCAACCATATGGTCAGCCGCCTGAGACAACAGCGCGATCTTGAAGAAAAACTCAGAAAGGCCGAGCACCTTGCCGGAATCGGTCAATTCGCAACAACCATTGCCCATGAGATCAAGAATCCTCTGAACTTCATCAGCCTTTCGATCGATCTGATCAGAGGAAGATACAAACCGGCGGGCAACGCAGGTCTGGACGAATTTGAATCACTTATTGTCAATATTAAAAACGAAATCCAGCGTGTCAGCAGATTCGCAGAGAGCTTTCTCGAATACGGCCGTCCCCTCGAACTGAGCCGCAGGATAACAGATATGGGCGGGCTGCTTGATGAGGTCATTGTTCTGGTTTCTGCCAAGGCACAAGTGGAGAATATTACTATCAGACGTTCCTATGAATCGCTTCCGAGCCTGTTCATTGACCCTGAATTCATCAAGACCTGCCTTTATAACATCATCCTCAACGCTTTTCAGGCGATGCCCGGCGGAGGCACAATATCGATTTCTGCAAAAGAGACTGAACATAAGCTCGAACTTTGCTTTGAAGATACCGGCTCCGGCATTTCTGAGGACAAACTCCCCAGGATCTTTGATCCCTTCTTTACCACAAAGAGCACAGGGCTGGGACTGGGACTTGCCCTGACAAAACGGGTCATTGAAGAGCACAAGGGGAAATTGGAAATCAAAAGCACTGAGGGCCGGGGCACTACTGTTTTTGTATTCCTGCCGCTCGATAAAACAGCGTGAAAGGAGACCATGAATGGCTGTAATTGTCGTTGTTGACGACGAACCCCTGCAGAGGGACATTTTAAAGACCATTCTCGATGACGATGGTCACGAAACGCACTCCGCAGCCTCCGGCGAAGAGGCGCTCGATACAACAAAAAAATTCCACCCTGACGTCATTCTCACAGATCTCAGGATGGAGGGCATGGATGGCGTAGAGCTGATGGAACATGCAAAAGCAGAGAATCCGGCGCTGACCTTTATTGTCATGACGGCCCATGGCTCCGTTGGTTCAGCAGTCGAGGCAATGAAAAAGGGGGCCTTTGACTATCTTCAGAAGCCTCTTGAAAAGGACAAGCTCCTTATCACTGTAAGACGCGCAATTCAGCACGCCGAACTACTCAAGGAAAACCGTCATCTGCATAAAGAACTTTTTGACCGTTTCAGTATGGAGGGGATTGCCGGCAAGTCGCAGGGTATGAGAGAAGCGCTCGGCATAATGAAGAAGGTCTCCAACAGCCCAGCCACAGTGCTTATTGCCGGAGAAAGCGGAACAGGCAAAGAACTTATCGCCAGGGCCATCCATTACAACAGCCTGCGCCGCACAAAGCCATTTATTGCACTGAACTGCTCCGCAATCCCGGAGAACCTCTTTGAAAGCGAGCTCTTTGGATATGAACCAGGGGCCTTTACCGGCGCCTCGACCCGAAAGATCGGACTTTTCGAAGCGGCAAACCATGGCACTCTTTTTCTCGACGAGATCGGCGATATGCCTCTTATGATGCAGTCAAAGCTTCTCCGGGTGCTTCAGGACAAGGAGATAAGGCGACTCGGGGGCAAAGAGCCGATTGCGATAAATGTCAGAATCATCTCAGCTACCAACAAAGACCTTGAAAAGGAGCTCATCAGAAACTCGTTCAGGGAGGACCTGTATTACAGACTCAGGGTAGTCACCATCCAGCTCCCGTCGCTGAGGGAACGGAAGGAGGACATCCCTGAACTCGTCGATTTTTTCATGACAAGATATAACAAGGAATTCGGGAAAAGAATCAAAGGGGTCCATGACTCTGCGCTCAGGGCGCTCAGCGAATACGCATGGCCCGGCAATATCCGACAGCTCGAATCCGTCATCGAGCGGGCGGTCATTCTGAGCGATCATGAAAATATCCGGCTGGATGATATCAAGAGCGAATTAAGGACTTCACTGCAGACGGACGCATTCAATCTGGAACTGACAGACGAAGGCATCAACTTTGAAGAGCTCGAAAAAGCCCTCCTCAGGAAGGCAATGGCAAAATCAAACGGCGTTGTTGCCAGGGCCGCGAAATTGCTTGGCATGAGCTACAAGACTTTCTGGTATCGCTGGGAAAAAATCAACTCCGGCCCTTCTCAGAAACACCCTTCAGATGAGCAATAGTTCCGGCCGGAGCGTAGCAGCGAAGCAGCTGCTCCTGCCGTTTATTCCGACTGAAGATGAGTTCAGGCAATCTCTCCAACGCCTGGTCGGACAGCAGCTTGCCATTACACTTACAGACAACTCGACCAGCATGCTTTCGGCAAGAAATGCCAAAGGCTGTCTCAGCCTTCGGATACACAGGACATTCCTTAATGCGGATAAAAACGTTATTAACGCAGTCGCAGATTTCATCAAAGGCGGCAAGTCCGGAAGCAGCGTCATTCGGTCCTTCATCCGTCACCGCCAGACTCAATTGAATATTCCTCCTGTAAGAGCTGTCTGCCCGAGGACTAAGGGCGAACATCATTGCCTTGAAACCATATTCACTTCAGTCAATGCCAGGTACTTTCAGGGCTCTGTTACAGCGTCTGTAACCTGGGGCAGAAAAACCTCAGGGAAAAGGGTGCGGCGCCTGACCCTCGGAAGCTTCTGCAGACAGTCCAATACGATAAGGATAAACCCGATGTTTGACAGAAAGGCAGTGCCTGTTTATTTCCTTGAATTCATCATGTACCATGAGATGCTCCACGCGGCCCTTGGGGCTGAAACTAAAAACGGCAGGCGTTCTGTCCACTCCATGGAATTCAGGACAAAAGAAAAACAGTTCTCTGAATATGAAAAGGCGCGCGCCTGGGAAAAACAGTTCTTCTGTCCAGCGCAGCATGCATAGCCTGATTTTTCACCCTCAGACATCCCTGAATAGTTAACTTCTTTTAATCCATTTCTCATCGAAATTCAATAATCAACCGTTAAACTGGAAACAATTCAAAAACATTCACCAGGGAGGTAATGT
>JAGVHR010000263.1 GCA_020056455.1 Thermodesulfovibrionales bacterium | reverse complement strand
GTGCCAGTGTATGGTATGAGGCGGAGGCCCGCTGCCCTGTGTTGCAGCATGATAGATCACTCCACGGGGCACCCGGATGGTGGGCGCTGGAAAAGAGCCTGCGCCTGCAGCGCCGATACCGGTAAGATCTCTGAAGACAAAGAAGTTCATATCCTGTGCGTCCCACGTAGGGAGCGTCATGCCGTGCATCAGTTGCCTCTGCACTGTATGTAGAGGACTTGGCGGATTAATTAACAATAAACCTTTCGCTGCCATAACCTCAGGCACCGGATTGGTCGGCGCCATAAGCTCCGGCGTTACCGGGCTCTCTGTCGGAGGATCGAACATCTTGCTGTGCATGCCTTCCATGCCCGCCACTGATCTGCGAAGTGTTCTGTTTGCAGGACTATCAAATGACATATTATTTCTCCTTTCTTTCTTGCATCTCAGACCGGAAACGGCGGCCTGTCGGCCTGGGACTCCAGAGCTGAATCCTTACTCGCCTCCATAATGCCGTTGCGTCGCGCCTCATCAATGCCATATACAAGGATCTGCGGATCCTGATCAAGACCAAGCATCATCGCAAAATCCTCATCCATGGGAAAGGTCTGAGGCGGCAGAAGGGGCATGGCCGGATCATCATTTATATTGACACGCGGCAGCGAGATGTTCAGGTCTCCTATGAAATACTGGCCACCGATCACACCGCAGTTGTAATTGCCGCCCTGGGCTGACTGGCTTGGTTCAGAATGGTCGTGCGCCGGATAACACAGAGGCGACTGGCGCTGATCGATAGTATTGAACATACGCACATCAAACTCTTCCACCGGCGGCCAGACAGGTTGGCCTGCAAGGCTGTTAAGCGCCGCATCCCCAGAACCTCCGCGGCCGATACCCCTGCTATTTGGGACATCAGGCGGTCTCATGTAGGGCATCAATAGATCATATTTGGACGAGGCCGCGCCCCAGGGGTTCGCTGTGAAGGTGTCCACCCAGATTGGCCCAGGGCCTTTAAGCATTGGGTCTGCCGGGTTGGGATCGCCCTGGACTATGCCATCCACAGAGATGATATAAAAATGGTTTGCGTGAATATGCATTGAATGAGACATTAGCCCTGCATTCAGCACACGGAGCACAATCGGCTCGCCCACCCGGGCCATGGGGACAATAACAGGGTTATTATGCATAAAATGTCCGGACTGGCCGCAGCCGGTGAAGTACTGGGGTATGTCGCTTGTCTGGGCCAGGTCGTGGCTGTTACGGCTGAACTGATCTCTCCTGAATCTCTGTACAAAGTCCGCAGCAGGAAAAATCTCACCAGCAGGCACTCTGCCTACATCCCTGAACAGTGTGGGGCTGGCCTGGCTCAATAGCCAGACATACTGCCGGAAAGAAGGGGTAAGGGTATCAGGACTTGCATCTTCCCAGGCCAGGCCGGGCCAGTGGGCTGCGCTACCCAGGTCGTTGAACAGTTGCTGCACCTGCGGAGTGGGCGTCCGGTATGGCGTCCATTTCTGGCCCGCCACAGGCGCAGCCGGCATAACGATAAAGGCCCCGTGAAGGCCCATCACGCGGTTCACCGGCCTATTCAAGTTGTCGAAATAAAGATGAGTCCCTGTTCTGTTAAGAGGCACAGTGAAGGCAGCCTCAACTGTGGCTCCGGCAGCGATAATGCCGCTATTGAAAATCCCGGGGATTACAAAATTATGGGGTTGCTCCAACGCATTGATTATCCGGATATTAATGACCTCACCCGCAGTGGCCAGAATGGTTGGGGCTGGATAGTCAGCAGGTAAATTCGTTTCCTTATAGATCCAAAAATAGCATTCAGCTGTATTTATGGCATTGTGTGTCACCATCTCCTTGATCGTGTCTGTGATCGTAAACTCCAGCGCCGGCACAGCTGCATAGGCCCTGTTGTCCATCCAAGGCATCTTTGACCCTACTACGAGGGCCGCAAGGCCTCCTGCTCCAAATTTCAGAAAATCACGACGTTCCATGATTTCCTCCTTTCAAATTTTGATTTAGGCTGACCATTGCCCTTGATATCATTCTGCCTGATAAATTGTCCTTTTCAATCCGTTAAAATATGCATTTAATGCCAGTACTACTACGTATTGTTCAATCTATTTATAATGATTTCTATTATTTTCTATATTTACTATATTAAGCTTGACCAGTCTCCTTGTATATCAGTTATTCGCAGTTTTTTTGTAGACTTTATCCTACAATTGCATTCTAAAATTAGGGCCCCAGTCAATCAGGGCTGCACTTTGATAACAGTACGGGCGATATGAACTACTTTGCCGCTAATCCAATCAATAAACTTTACCCTGAAGGGAAAAATACCAGGCACAGCCGGAGTGCGAACCAATAGGTCATAACGCCGGGCCGATGTGGTACGAAAAGGCCTTCCGGCAGGAATGCGGACCGGCGCTGAGTACCGGTTAAGAGGAGGCACTCCAAAAGGATGACCGTCCGCAGCAATAGCAACAGAGTCCAGACCCAGTATATTTTCATGAATCAGATAATCAGCGTTGAGAAGGCGAATGAGGACCGTTTGGTTCACCTTTGCATTTATTGCCACCCTGGGGTCCTGAATATTGGCGCCGATTTCCGGAGAGACCTCAGGGGAACTGGCTGGCACTGACACTACTCCTGAAATCAAAAAAACATCAGGGCGAAAGACATTGAGGATGCCGTCATTGGTAAAGTTGGCTGCAGCCATGGGATCATTTGCATCGCACTTCTGCATAAAAGCGTCGTGGTTCAGTAAATGCCAGATGGAGTCAAAAGAGTCCACTGCCCAGACAGCCTCCACATCATATGGCACAACAAAGTTTGCAGGGTCAAACCCTGGGAACCCCGGCACATTGGCAGATGCAAACCCAGGCCCTCCGGTTGGATAGGGCGCCTGATTGAGGGAATCAGGATCAGGGTTAAGAGGATCGACAATCAATCCGCCGTAAAGGCCCATCTCGAAATGCAGGACCGTATTCTTATGGCAGTGATAAAAATAAGTTCCCGCAGTGTTGGTGGCAAACTGGTAGACAAAACTGCTGGTGGCTTCAAAGGAAGTATGCCCCACCCCGTCATTTAATGGAGTGGGCTCAATGCCGTGCCAGTGGATAGTGTGGGCATCAAGCTGAAAACCCACAGTAGCCTGAACCACATCCCCCTGCACTGTCCGGATGAGAGGAGATGGGAAGGTCCGCCCCTGGTCCTGGGGGAGGTCCGGGTCCTCAATGGTCCACAGTCTTATTTTATCTTTGAGCGCCCTGGTCCTTGCTGCTACAGCAGGAGGAAGCGGTAAATCGATCATTACATCGAGATTCCTCCTCAGTGTGCGGGTGGCAGGCTGAGGGTCTATGGGGCCGCCTGAAAAAGCAGGAGGACAGATAAACTTCAACGCCTCTGCAGGGTCATCTGCTACGCCTCGTCTGATTAGTTTTATTGCCATTTTTTTTCTCCAGTCTGGTTTGCCGGGTTAGTCTGCTTCCATCGCCCTGTTTATTTTCTGCATGACCCTGTTTTCATACGGAACCTGGGAAGGGCACCTTGTCTATATCTCCCAGAAACATGATATCTGTTATAGCCCCCTGGGGATAATTGCCTCCTGCTGCGGTCTGGGACTGTTCCATGTGATCGTGCATGGGATACTTAAGGGGCGATTGCAGGACATTGCCCAATACAGTCGCAAGTTCCTCCGGGATGAGGTCCCGCAAAGGTGTATTGGGGTCACCCGGTATGTCAGGCGGTCTAAGGAAAGGGATCAGCCAATCCTGGGTGCTGCCACCCCTGAAAAAGAGACTGCCCCGGCCCACAGCGTCATTTTCCACTGTTCCAAGTGTCATTGAATCTATACTTGCCACACTGTTCTGCACCACATTATTTATGGCCAGAAGATAATAATGATTGGCGTGCAGATGGTTTGAATGGGTGGCCAGACCAGCGTTTAACAGCCGTATCAAATGCGGCTCCCCGATAAAACCCTCCACTGCTGAGACATGGTCATGCGCTGCAAAAAAGCCGGCTTTCCCGTTAAGCAGGAAATATTCGGGTTCAAACGCGCTCCGGAATGCCCCGGCATCGAATATTTGCCCAGGTCCAAGACCGCGGACCTGCAGATTCAGGTCAGGGTCAACCTGGGAAAAGAGCCAGATGCGGGTACGGAAAAGTAAGCGCTCAATCGCCAAGGGCAAGTCAGGGTTCGGAGAGACATCTTCTGGCCTTAAGGGGACCCAGGGCTCTCCCGGAAACTGCGGAGTATTTCCCAGATCATTGAACAGTTGCTGCACTTTGAAGGTCGGCGGGGTATAGGGCGTATTGACAGCGGTATTTTCCCTAACGCCCGGCGGCAGGACAATGAAAGCGCCGTATAAGCCCATGACCCTGTTTACCGGTGCGTTCAGCGGGTCAATATAAAGATAGGTCCCAGCCGCAGGGGCAACGAAGTTCAGGACTGTCGAGGCCCCCGGGGGAATGCTATCAGTCCGAATGTCAGTGCCCGCAAGCTGAAAGGCATGGGCTTCGTCAAGGTTGTTTGTGAGATTGATAGTTATATCAGCACCGGTCCTGGCAACTAAAACCGGGCTTGGGAATCCGTGGGATATGGCTCCTCCTGATTTAAAAACCCAGTGGTAGACCCGGGTAGTGTCAACCATCTCCACCACAACCTCTTCAAAAGAAAGGTTAATGGTTCTTGCGGCTGCTTCGGCCTGTGAAGCAAACAGGCCCGGAATGCCGACCGAACCCACTGCAAGAGCAGTAAGACCACACATGTTATACCTGATAAAGTCCCGTCTGTTCATATTTCCTCCTCAGAAGTCTTGAGGCTTATGATTACTATCCACCCCTCAACGCTTCTTTCATTGTGACCTGTAATAGTGGTGATTCAATCGGTAGAAATACAAAATAGTGCTGCGTAGTACTACGTAGTTGTCAGGCGCTAATCCTGTGGCAGAATTCAATCATTCCGACTTCATTAAAGTCAGGCATAGCCTCTTTGAATGGCGTATCTGACAAGATCAGCGGTGTTTTTCAGTTTTGTTTTTGTCATGATATTTGCCCGATGTGTCTCCACTGTACGGATGCTGATAAAGAGGATATCAGCGATCTCCTTGTTTGCTTTGCCTCCTGCTATCAGTTTAAGCACCTCTTTTTCGCGGCCCGACAGAGGATCTAATGACTGCACCCTGCTGCCTATCAGGTCTCCGGCGCACCTTGGGGACAAAAAGACCCTCCCCTCCCTGATATTGTCAATAGCGGAAAAAAGCTCCCTGTCTGCATCCTCTTTCAATAAATACCCGTCAGCCCCGGCTGACATGGCATGATAAATATATTCTCTGTGCATTGACAGGATCAGCACCTTTGCGTCCGGGCATTTCATCTTGACTTTGCCAATCGCTTCAAGCCCACGGAGGTTCGGCATGGATATATCGAGAATAACCATATCAGGGACAATAGCGTCCAATAACTTCAGGAGCTCCATTCCATCGCACGCCTCCCCTACTACTTCAAGCTCAGCAACATCCTCGATAAGCCTCCTTAACCCCTGCCTGAACAGTGCGTGATCATCAGCAAGTACTATCTTATAGGCATCCATTTATTGCAGCTCCCTTCCCGACAGGGATACTGAAATAAATGCGGGCGCCTTTTCCTGTCTGACTCCATATCTCAAAATCTCCTCCGATCATCCGTACACGCTCATTCATGGTAGTAAGGCCAAGGCCCTTTTCAGTGGAATTCTTTATCCCGGTCTGTTGCATATCAAATCCTTTCCCGTCGTCTTCAACCAGGAATGTGACCTTATCACCTCCGCGCTTGATAACAACAGACACATTTGCAGCCTTTGAGTGCTTGCCGACATTTGTAAGGGCCTCCTGAATTACCCTGTAGACGATAATCCTGTAATTTTCAGGAACAAGCTGGTCGATCTCATCAATCTCGACCTCTACTTTCATCTCCGGGCCCTTTGCAAAGGTGCTGATAAGCCAGTGAAGCGCAGAGGTGAGGCCAAGGTCTTCAAGGACTGTTGGGCTTAAATCAAGGGAGAGCCTCCTGACGTCTTCGATAACCTGATCAATATACTCCAACAGCTTTTCGCAATCTTTCTTTATCGCAGACTGGTCTTCCCTGAGCCCTTTTTCAAGAACTCTCACCTGGAGTTTCATGACATTCAGGGCCTGGCCCAATTCATCATGGAGCTCCATAGATATGCGTTTTCGCTCGATTTCCTGAGCGCTCAAAAGTCTTGAAGAAAGGGATCTCATCTGTTTCTCAGTCTCCTTCAGAGTTTCCTCTGTCCGTCTGTGCTCAGCATTTTCTTCCCTGAGAAACTGATTTGCAGTCGATAATTCCATCGTGCGCTTTTCAACCAATCCTGAAAGGCGCTCACGGTGTTCCCTCAGCTCTTGTGCCTGAGACATCAGCTGTTCATTTGCCTTCAGCAGCTCTTCCTCTGCACTTTTCCGCTGTCTTTCAAGAATCCAAAGCCCGGTTGTTACAACAACCATAACGAATATCCAAAAATAAAGGATTCCATGAAAGTAGCGTCTTGATGTTGTCCACCTTCCTGCCTGATTAGCTGCGATAGCTTCGTCCAGTGCCCGCGCATCTTCGAGTAATTCCTTAAAAACAGCATCAAACTGCTGATCAGGCTGCGAACCGATTCCGGATTTCTCCGGGTCCTGCAAACGTGTGAGCCCGATTTTTTTTAGCCTGACAAGCAGTGCCCTCGTGGCCTTCGCTCTAATTCGTAATTCAGGGGTCTCAAGTGGCTTGATCATCCATCCATGTTGAGATTTTCCTCCATCCAAAGTTACATCGACAAGCTGAATTGCGCGATCCAGATCAGACAGCGCCTTTTTGCCGTCCGCATCAGGATCTCCACTGATAGCCTCTTCCAACCAGAGATGGGCTGTTGAGGCAAGTAACTGGGCATCCATGAGCGCATCATTTCGGACAAAATCAATGCGCTGCCTGTTGCTGATAAACTCACCGACCACCAGCAGAGTAATTGAGAGTATGCCGATCAGAAAAACTGTGGCCGACATCCAGCACCATTGCCAGGACTTTTTTGAACCAATCACAGGTCATCCTTAGAAACCGTTTTCATCTATGCCCCTCTCAGAAGATAGGCATGCGCTGAAAGACCAGCGCCAAAGGCAACCATAACACACAAATCTCCCCGGTCAATCCCCTTTTTCAAAATCTCATTCAGCACAAACCAGACCGTAGGCGACGACATGTTCCCATACCCGGACAATATGGCGCGTGTAGGCAGCAACTGCTCCTCAGAAAGTCCTATCTCATCCCGGATGAAATTGATTATCTTCTCTCCTCCGGTATGAAGGGCCCAGTGCTTTATGTCACTGGCCCGAAGGCCCTTCTGTCCAAGAAGGTCTCTAAGCACCTGCGATACCGCCTTTCTGACAAGATGAGGGAGCCTTGTGGAGAGCTGATTGAAAAGCTGCCCGTTTTTGTGTATATAGCGTATGGCATCCCGGTCCCCTGGTGAGTAGTAGCTCGCGGACGCGACAAGTTCGAGCCCCTGGGGACGGCCCCATAGGACCGCGGCAGCAGCGCCGTCGCCAAAAAGCGCATTGGAGACGAGAAGGCTCAGATCATTGCCCATCTGGAAAGTAGCAGTGCATATTTCCACGGAAACACTCACCAGCACATTTTCGGGAAACCGCCACAGCAGGGACTCGGCAACCTCCAGGTTCGGGATTGCTCCGCCGCAGCCGCTGCCCACAAGGTCATAGGCCCTGACATTGCTTTGAAGACCAAGCCGTTGCATGAGATAAGTCGATATGCCGGGACAGATATAGCCGGTGCATGTGTTGACAACAAGCGCGCCTATTTCCCGGGCAGATACTCCTGCACTCAGCAAGGCCTTGTCTATGGCCTGCGCAGACAGATCCACAGCACATCGGGTAAACCTCTGAATGCGCTCGTCAGGGTCCTCATTGAAAAAAACATTCGGGTCATCTATAGCGAAACTACGCTTGCGGATCGCCGTATTGGAAAAAAGGCTCTGAATAAGCGAGAGGCTTCGGGAATTCAATGTGTCCGCATAGCGTTCAAGCAGATATCTGCCTGCATCCTCCTGCTGAATGCTGAATGGCGGCGCAGACACCGCAACCGCCGCGATATGCGCTTTTCCTGATACCTTTTCCCCGGGTTGCATATTCAAACTTCCATGCCCAGCAACCTGAGCCCCTGTCTTATGGCGCGGGTATGCTTCCAAAGAGGAGAGCGCAGTCCCAACCCGTACGCTATACGTTGAATATAGGAAAGCGCAGGAAGGCTTAAGGACGCAGAGTTCATAAAGTTCATATGTTCATCCATCGCGTTCTTTATCTGCTTCAGCATCCAGTTGTATTCGACAGATGGGGAGATATAAAAGACCGGCTCAAGCATTCCGCTTTCCGGCAGCGACAAAACCCCCTGCTTTCTTGCAATGGCTTCCAGCTCAGTGCCCGGATATATCCGTATGCCGAGGCCGAAAAAAACCGCGTCCTGCGGCCTGATATAATCCTTGGCGAACTTCAGGGTCTCCTGCACTGTTTCCCTTGTTTCATTTGGTCCACCCATCATGAATATCCAGACGCAGGGGAGGTTATGGTCGCGTATCACCTCAGCGGCCTTATGCACCTGCCTGGAGGTAAACCCCTTTTGCAATCCTTCCAGCACACTGTCAGAAGCGCTTTCCACTGTAATACCGACACCGGAAAAGCCTGCGCGTTGCATGGAGACAATGAGCGTACTGTCAACGAAGTTTGGGTTCAGCTCAAGACTCTGGAGAGACACCTTTAGTCTCCGGCGGGCAATTTCCTCGCAAACGGCAAGGGCATGATCGTACGGCGAATTAAATACATTATCTACAAACTCTATATTGCAAAGGCCCTCTGTACTCAGCCGGTGGACAATATCTGCAACCTGCTCCGGCTGACTCAGGCGGTATTTGTCTCCCTCTATCTTCCGGTAGGTGCAATAGACGCATGCAAACCGGCATCCAAGCTTGGTCTGGACAGGTATGGTAGAAAGACGCGAAAGGTATGACCGCAGGTCTATCCACCTGGCGAAATCCGGGGAGGCGCATGAATAGCCTGGCTCCGATGAATGACAAGGGTTGGCCATGAATATTTCGTCTTCTATCCAGGCAACCCCCGGCACTTTTTTGGGGGCCCGGTTTGCCGACAGTTCCTCAAGAATTCGCGGGAAGACTGTTTCCCCCTCGCCAAGCACTGCCCATGAAGCTCCGGTATACCGGAGGATTTGCTCAGGCATGACGGAAACCGCAGCCCCTCCCAGGACAATTGGCGCATGCGTCAATGCGCGGACAACATCAATGACAGGAACAACGTCCTGTATAAAAAAGGATTGGGACTGAATATCATTATTGTCAATATTCCTGACTGAGAGTCCCACAATATCCGGCCGGCCTTTATTCAATTCCTCGCGGACCGCGCGCAGCGGATCCTTCTGAAATGCCAAATCCAGCAACCGGACTTCATGCCCTGCGCGCTGGACCGCCTCAGCGACCATGCAGGCCCCCAACGGAATAACCGGCATTGGGAAATGGTTTCGGTTTGTGTTAATTATAAGCACATTCATTTTGAGGACCTCATGCTTTCATGATACACGATGCAGAGGCGACTTATAATCCTAAAAAAAGTAATCCGAACCAATGGAAAATCGCCGCAGAACAGTTGGCCTTGAAATCAGTTTGGCAATACGCCTGTGAGCATATTATAACCGCAGTGACCTGCTTCAGATTACAATCAAGCCTGCTTCTGTCCGTTCAAAATAGCGGGTAACAGCAG
>JAGVHR010000202.1 GCA_020056455.1 Thermodesulfovibrionales bacterium | reverse complement strand
GCGCTTATGTGCCGTTAGATCCGGATTATCCGGGGGAGCGGCTTGCATTTATGATTGAAGACACTAAGGCGCCGGTGCTGCTTACGCAACAGCGTTTGGCTCCGATGTTGCCGAAGACAAGTACTAAGGTAGTTTTTCTGGATACTGATCAGGACGTGTTGCCATTAGGGAATAAGCAAAACCCCGCCATTGCCGTCAAACCTGAGAACATCGCCTATGTTATCTACACATCGGGTTCTACAGGCAAACCCAAAGGGGTTATGATTTCTCATATGGCTCTTTGTAATCATATGGTCTGGATGCAGGAAGTCTTTCCACTGATTCTCGCAGATAAAGTCCTTCAAAAAACGCTTTTTACTTTTGACGCATCAGTTTGGGAATTTTTTGCACCGCTTTTGGCTGGTGCGAGTTTGATTGTAGCCGCGCCGGAGGACCACAGAGACAGCGCTCGTCTCATCGAGACTATTAATAAACAACAAGTGACCGTTTTTCAAGTTGTTCCATCTTTATTAAATATACTTGTTGAAGAAAACGCGATCGAAAAATGTAAATCTCTGAGGCGTGTCTTTTGTGGAGGCGAAGTTTTGCCTGTGAGGCTTAGTGAAAGATTCCTTATGATTTCGAATGCCGATCTGATTAATCTTTACGGACCGACAGAGGCATGTATTGATGCTACATTCCGGATTGTCTCAGGGAGACAGGCACACGATACTATTCCCATTGGACGTCCGATTTCCAACACACAGCTTTATATCCTGGACAAACATCTTCAGCCTGTTCCGATAGGATTCCCTGGAGAGTTATGTCTCAGCGGCAATGGATTGGCCCGTGGGTACCTTAACCGTCCAGAGTTAACTGCCCGGAAGTTTATTCCAAACCCCTTCAGTGAGAAACCGGGAACACGCTTATACAAAACCGGTGACCTTGTTCGTTATTTGCCGGACGGTAATATCGAATACTTGGGACGTATCGATAATCAGGTAAAGATAAGGGGATTTCGGATTGAGTCAGGAGAGATTGAGTCTGTTCTGACTCAGTATCAATCTGTAAGGGAAGCGGTTGTCGTGACCCCCGAGGACATGCCCGGTGACAGACAGCTTGTGGCTTATGTCGTCCCGGCAGAAGCAGCGTCATTATCAGTCAGTTTATTGAAAGACTTCCTGAGCCATAAACTTCCCGCCTACATGATGCCCTCCTTATTTGTGCTCCTCGATGCATTGCCATTAGCGCCAAACGGTAAAATTAATCGAAAAGCACTTCCCGCACCTGATAGAACCGGGCTGATTTCTAAAGAAGACTTTGTATCGCCCGGCACGCCGACGGAAGAGATAATCGCGGGTATCTGGGCAGAAGTCCTCGGACTGAATCAAGTCGGGATCCACGACAACTTCTTCGAATTAGGCGGCCACTCCCTGCTGGCGACACAGGTCATGTCACGTCTGAGGAAAGTATTTGAGGTAGAGATCCCGCTGCGAACGCTGTTTGAGTCTCCGACAGTCGAAAAGTTAACGTTTGCACTTCTTCAAATAGAAGGTGAGCGCGAAAAATTGGAAAAGAGAGCGGCGCTGTTACTGAAAGTGGCTGACCTATCAGAAGACGAGGTAAATGCAATGCTTGCAGAACAGATTCGTGAGAGGCATAATAAAACGAATGAATGATTCTTCGAAGCATAAGCTTAATCTCTCCGAAAAAAAACTTGCGTTGCTTGAAATGCTGGCCAAGCAGGAAGATCTTGCCTTTCCTTCTGTCTCAGAGATTTCTCCTGCGGACAGGACAAATCCTGTGCCGCTTTCCTTTTCCCAGCAGCGTCTGTGGTTTCTCGACCGGTTGGAACCGGGAAGTTATGCATACAATATGCCTCTTGCCATAAGCCTGAGCGGGCGTCTCAATGTGACCGCACTGCAGCAGGGCATTGGTGAGATACTCAGACGTCACGAAGTACTGCGCACTACCTTTCCCACTGAAAATGATCAGCCGGTTCAAAGGATCAGCCCTGCCACGGTCTTCACTTTGAACCAGATTGATCTTAGCGTCATGCCGGAAGGGCAGAGAGAAGCCGGCGCCCGGCAGCTTGCGAGTGAAGAGGCCTCCCGTCCCTTTGACCTTGTTACGGGTCCTTTATTGAGGGCTGCCCTGTTAAGACTAAACCCGGAAGATCACGTACTGCTTTTAACCATGCACCATATCATCTCTGACGCCTGGTTCATGGGGATACTCTACCGGGAACTTTCTGTACTGTATGAAGCCTTCTTAAAGGGAACGCCCTCTCCACTACCTGAGCTGCCCATCCAGTATGCGGATTTTGCGGTCTGGCAGAGAGAATGGCTACAGGGTAAGAAGCTGGAGGAGCAACTCACGTTCTGGAAAAAACAACTCAGGGACATCACAACCCTTGATCTTTACACTGACCACCCGCGTCCTTCGGTTCAGACGTTTCATGGCGCCATGCATACTGTTCAGTTACCACAGGATTTAAAAGAAGCGCTGCAGGGTCTCAGCCGTAAGGAGGGCGCAACCCTTTTTATGACGTTACTGACAGCGTTTCAGGGCCTGCTGCACCGGTATACGGGGCAGGATGATATAGTTGTGGGCACCCCCATCGCCAACCGGAACCGGGCAGAGATCGAGGGATTGATCGGCTTTTTTGTCAACACACTGGTGATGCGCACCGATACTTCGGGCAATCCTGTATTCCGGGAACTGCTGAAACAGGTGCGAAAGTCTGCGCTGGACGCCTATGCACACCAGGACTTACCTTTTGAGAAACTGATAAAGGAGCTGCAGCCGGAGCGGGACCTGAGCCGCAACCCCATATTCCAGGTGATGTTTGCCCTGCAGAATATACCGCTTGCAAACCTTGATCTATCCGATCTGAAGCTGAGCCGGATGAGGCTTGAGACCACGAGGACGAGGTTCGATCTGGAGGTTGCCTTGTCGGAAACAATGGAAGGGCTGAAGTGCACCTTTGTATACAACACTGACCTGTTCGACTCTGCCACCATTGAACGGATGGCAGGGCATTATCAGATGATACTTGAAGGGATTGCCGCAAACCCTGATCTCAGATTGTCCGAGTTGCCCTTATTGACAGAGGCAGAGCAGCACAAGCTTCTGGTTGAATGGAATAACACCGCCACGGACTATCCTAAAGACAAATGCATCCATGAGCTATTTGAAGAACAGGTGGAGAGGACCCCGAATGCGACAGCTGTAGTATTTGAGGGCCAACAATTAACCTATCGGGAACTCAACAGCAGGGCAAATCAATTGGCGCATTATCTGAGAAATCAGGGGGTCGGCCCTGAGGTACTGGTAGGGATCTGTGTTGAGCGCTCCCTGGAAATGATCATAGGGGTCACGGGAATTCTCAAGGCCGGAGGCGCTTATGTGCCGTTAGATCCGGATTATCCGGGGGAGCGGCTTGCATTTATGATTGAAGACACTAAGGCGCCGGTGCTGCTTACGCAACAGCGTTTGG
>JAGVHR010000016.1 GCA_020056455.1 Thermodesulfovibrionales bacterium | reverse complement strand
CTGGATCTGGTGTACACCGCTGACTAACTTAAAGAACTGAATCTGTCCACAGGTTCCGATGTTGTCATTGACTTTCTTCAGTACCACCTTCGAGTAACCAGCAGCCGTAACGTTGCTGTTGGCTATGGTTATCGGAAGCGTTGCGTCATCGAAAATGTGCATATAGTCGTAGTCTATGGAGCCTGTCGTATCGCCGAGGCGAATGTATTTGACTCCAGTCTTCGATGATGGTTCTATCTTCATCGGCCTTGAGCATGACCCCCTTATCATAATTACCCGTCCGCTGACTATAATCGATACCGCCGTGAAGTGTGCTTCCTGTTGTTACATTTCTTGGTCCATAGGCGCTGGCGACCTTCCAGTCAGGAGCTGTTGGCGAATAAGCTGATGGAGCCGCAGGGTCATCCGGAACGGACAGGGTGGCGCCGGCCTGTGAGACAGAAAAAATCAGCATGAGGACGCTGATGACTAAACCCGGTTTCATGCAGTTCATGGCTGGACTCCCTTCCTCGGATAGCTGAAGCGCAGCTC
The DNA here is from genome assembly GCA_020056455.1 of Thermodesulfovibrionales bacterium. Lineage (GTDB taxonomy): Bacteria > Nitrospirota > Thermodesulfovibrionia > Thermodesulfovibrionales > UBA6898 > UBA6898. The sequence goes on along the minus strand of JAGVHR010000016.1, from coordinate 2,016 downwards.
GTTGTTGATATAAATATCGAAGCCACCTAATTTATTTTCGTGACGTTCCTCGGATCTGATAATGCCCGGAGGGTATGTGTCTATCCAACGAGTTTTGGGCGAATCAATGGTGATGACGAGGATTTTTGTCTGAATTCCTTTGGGGGCCAGCGTTGTGCCATCGATCATGAGATACTTTCCGTTTCCCGAGATTCTGGCATCATCAACCGCATACAAGGGGACCTGCTCCTCCAGGACCACGGAGCCCGACCGATCATAGACCCAAAGCATCGGCTCCTCGTCATTCTCGCCTACTTCCAGCAGCAACACCCGTCCGCCATCTTCCGAGATATGAACAGAACCGCCGGAGGTAAAGAAATGCCGGTCGGATTTATTGATGGTCTTTGTCCACAAGGTCCCGGTAACGTCCTGATACCGGAACTCCCAGCCTGTCGGTCCAGCCTCCTGCCCCGCGGTCACCTTCCCAGGGTTGGGATGTAATGAGCCGACGATGCCTGCATATTTCTGGTTTGGAGAGATAAATACTGTCTCCTGCTTGAACACAGGCGCGTCAGGCGAGGCAGGAACCGCGGTCCTGGGTTTTGCTTCACTCAGCGCTCGTCCGTACTTGTCCCGATAAACCGCATTGGACCCGTCGGCAACCGCCCAGGGACCGGAGGTATCGGCGCCGGGTACGACCTTGACGATAGAAGCGAACGAGGAATTTTGTTCGGTTCCCGGGGTTGCATAGGAAGCGATTGCTGCCAGGCCGATGCTTGAGGGTTTATCGGCGCTCAGCATAACCTGGGCCGTATACAGTCTGTCTCCCGCCACTGCGTCTCCCATAGTTCCGTCGTCACGGAAGGTCGCTATTTCTGCAATAGACTTCCTCATGCCGGTATCCAACCGGTGCAGCTTAAGGCTAGCCGGCAGATCGAGATGTTTCTGGATTCTCACTGTGACCGTCACCTGTACAGGACTGCCCGGCGGGATGCGGGAAGGAGTGACCTGGAGCTCTCCCAGATCCGGATTTGACAGGGCGGCTAAAGTCCGCCCAGTCTGCGGCAGGTCGATTGTAGATGCCAATGAACTGAGACATAGAATTAGTAAGAGAACTACAACCAACTGTTGAAGCATCTTGATTTTCATAAAGATTACCCCCTTGATATTTAAAGCCGAAGTTTTACACAGATATAAAAACGCTGTCAAAGGATTTTTCAATAATTTCGCAGAGCAATACTGTTTTCAATCCTGAATTTGTTATAATCCGGCATAGGTCAAGACCTGTCAGCGCAATTATTCAAAGCGCTGAGTGGCCGGTCAATCCGATAGATAGGGAGAAACATGATCGAATCCGAGATAAACAGAGATATCCTTGACAAGATATATATGGTTTCTGAAAGGATAGTTATTTTTGACGGGCTGGACGATATCCTTGACCACATCGTCAGAACAGCTGTTCTGCTTACAAAGGCTGAAGCAGTTACTATCCGGCTGTTCGACATGAAAGAAGGAGACCTGAAAATTGTCAAAGGGTTCGGGGTCTCAAACGGCTTTCTCTCTCAGCCGCCTATCAGGATAGGCGAAGGCGTGACCGGCAGGGTTGTGCTCGACGGCAAGCCCTTTATGACCGATGACATTACAAATGACAACTGCTGTGTTCATAAAGAGTTGGCCAGGCTTGAAAAAATAAGAGCTTTAATGAGCGTGCCCATGAAAACAAGAGAGAGTACCATTGGCTGCATAACAGTTTACAAGAAAAATAAACCCTCATTTACAGAACACGACCTGATGCTCCTCAGTATTTTTGCCGCACAGGCCACAGAGGCGGTGGAAAAAACACATCTCCTGGGAGAATTGAAGAAACAGGCTATGCTCGATCCTCTTACGGAAATATACAATAAAGGTTCGATGATGAAAGAGATTGAATCAAAGATAAAACTGTCCGGCCGCCATAACTACCAAACAAGTGTTATTTTTATCGATATTGATAACTTTAAGGACTTCAATGATATCCATGGGCATCTCCTTGGCGAT
>JAGVHR010000079.1 GCA_020056455.1 Thermodesulfovibrionales bacterium | reverse complement strand
TACGGCGACGTTCAAGGCCGGGTCCTCGGCGTATTCGCTGCCGCGCGCGATGTCACCGAGCAAAAACAGGCGTCCCAGTATGCCAGAAGTCTTATTGAGGCGTCTTTGGACCCCCTCGTAACGATCAGCCCGGAAGGCAAGATCACGGACGTCAATGAGGCGACGATCAAAGTTACCGGTGTTTCCCGCGAGAAGCTCATCGGGACAGACTTTTCAGATTACTTCACAGAGCCTGAGAATGCCAGAAAGGGATACCAGCAGGTCTTTGCAAAGGGCTCTGTCACCGATTACCCGCTGACAATACGTCACCGGGACGGGAAATTGGTGGACGTTCTCTATAACGCCTCTGTTTATAAGGATGTCACCGGCAAGGTCCTGGGCGTGTTTGCCGCGGCCCGCGACGTGACCGAATCCAAAGGCGTCATGCGCGAGTTTGCAGAGACGAAAAACTTTCTGGACAACATCCTGCAGAGCTCGACCAAATACTCCATCATCGGCAAAGACCTTGACCACAAGATCCTCTCCTGGAATGAAGGAGCGCGCAGGAATTATGGATATAATGCGGACCAGATCATAGGCACGGATTCAAGCATACTTCACACACCTGAAGACATAAAATCAGGGGCGGTTGACAGAATGCTCCAGATCGCCTATGAAAAGGGCCTTGCAGAGGGCGAATTCGTCCGCGTCAGGAAGGACGGCTCCCGCTTTATTGCAAGCGTTGTCGTAACGCGGCGTAACGACGAAACAGGCCGTCCAATCGGCTTCCTGCTTATGAGCAATGACATCTCTGAAAAAAAACAGGCAGAGGAACAACTCAAGCAGGCCTCCCAATATTCCAGAAGTCTTATCGAGGCGTCTCTGGACCCACTGGTCACGATCAGCCCTGAAGGCAAGATCACCGACGTCAATGAAGCCACTATGAAGGTTACGGGTATTTCCCGCGACAAGCTTATCGGCACGGACTTTTCAGACTACTTCACAGAGCCTGAGGATGCCCGGAAGGGATACGAACAGGTCTTTGCAAAGGGTTTTGTCACCGATTACCCGCTGACCATCAGGCATAAGGACGGCCGGCTCATCAGCGTTCTCTATAATGCGTCGGTCTACCGCGACGTGGAAGGCAAGGTCCTGGGCGTATTCGCTGCCGCGCGCGACGTTACCGAGCAGAAGCAGGCGGCCCAGTATGCCAGAAGTCTGATCGAGGCGTCTTTGGACCCCCTCGTAACGATCAGCCCCGAAGGCAAGATCACGGACGTCAATGAAGCAACCATGAAGGTAACAGGCATCCTCCGCGACAGACTCATAGGCACGGACTTTTCAGACTACTTCACAGAGCCTGAGAATGCCAGAAGGGGATACGAGCAGGTCTTTGCAAAGGGTTCTGTTACGGATTACCCGCTGACCATCAGGGACAAGGACGGACGGCTCACCAACGTGCTTTACAATGCCTCTGTTTATCGCGACGCGCAAGGCAAGGTCCTGGGCGTGTTCGCTGCCGCCCGCGACGTGACTGCCCAAAAAGAGGCCGAGTCAAAGATTGCCGAACAGCGTGCCAGGGATGAGCAGCGCTCCCGCGAGCTTGACCGGCTGGCGGAGCTGGAGCGGTTCCAGAAACTTACTGTTGGCCGTGAGCTCAAGATGATCGAATTGAAAAAAGAGATAGACGAACTCCAAAAAGAAAACAACATATTGCGGACGACCAGACCGTGAGCGCTATAGCCCTTAAGTCAGCGGAGGAAACATCTCATATAAGCCCCGGGGACTATACCAGGGCGATACTCAACATCCTCGAAGACTTTTCGGAGGAGAAGGCGGGTCTCGAAAGAACTCAGCGTGCGGTCATAAATATCATAGATGATTCTTCCATGGAAAAAATGAACCTTGAAGGCGCGCAAAGAGCGGTGCTTAACATCCTTGAGGACTTTACAAACGAGAAAGGCCGTCTTGAGGAAACACAACGGGCCGTCTTCAATGTCCTTGAGGACTTCTCCGATGAAAAATTCCGACTTGAGGGAACACAGAGCGCAATGTTGAACCTTCTTGAAGACTTCGATGTGGAGAAAGCAAAGACAGAAGCCATCAATAAGGAACTGATCTCTAAAGAGGAGCGCCTGCGGCTGACGCTGGATGAAAAAGAGAACCTCCTTAAGGAGATACACCACCGCGTCAAAAATAACCTCCAGATCATACACAGCATGCTCAACCTTCAGATGTCTTATGTCCGGGATGAGGCGGCAATCGAGTTGTTCAAGGAGAGCAAAAACAGGGTTTACTCGATAGCCCTCATCCATGAAAAGCTGTACCAGTCCGAGTCACTTGCAATGATTGACTTCCCCGAATATATCCGAAGCCTGACAAACAACCTGTTTCTTTCCTATGGGGTGAGTGAGGCGGTTATAATTCCGAAAATAAATGTTGAGAGCGTTGCCCTTGATATTGATACGTTGATCCCATGCGCTTTGATAATCACCGAGCTTATTTCGAATTCCCTGAAGCATGCGTTTCCGGGTCTATCGGCGCACGGCGATATGAAAGGAGAGATTCGTATCTCATTGCGTCATGACGCCGACAACAATTTAATGCTCACTATCGGCGATACCGGCGCGGGCATGCCTGCAGGAGTCAATAATGTGGAGAATCCCAAATCGCTGGGACTGAAGTTGGTGAACGTGTTGGTGAATCAGCTCAGAGGGACAATCCGGATCGGCAGGGGCGGACAGGGGACGGAATTTGTGATTGTTTTTAAGTCTAAAAGATAGGAGGAGATATTAATGTTTGACGCAAGGATATTGATCGTCGAAGACGAAGGCATCCTGGCCCTGGACCTGCAGCTCCGGCTTCAAAATCTGGGATATACGGTCCCGGATATTGTATCTACAGGAGAGGGAGCTGTTTTAAAAGCTGAGGAGACACATCCCGACCTGGTCTTGATGGATATCATGCTGCAAGGGAAAATGGACGGTGTGACAGCCGCGGAGCAGATACATAGCCGTTTGGATATTCCGATAATATTTCTTACCGCGTATGCGGATGAAGATACACTTAGCCGGGCAAAGGTAACAGAGCCTTACGGCTATCTGGTCAAGCCCTTTAAGGAAAGGGACCTGCACATTTCCATTGATATGGCACTTTACAAACACAAAATGGAAAGGAAATTAAAAGATAGCCAAAAGTGGTTTGCGACAACGCTCAGCAGCATCGGAGACGCTGTGATCGCAACCGATAAAAACGGTCTGATAACATTTATGAATCCGGTTGCCGAAGTACTGACAGGTTGGAAGATAGAAGACGCATTAAACAATAAAATGACGGAAATATTCAACATAATAAACAGGGATACGCGGCAGCAGGTAGAGAACCCGGTAACAAAGGTGATACGCGAAGGCGTGACTGTGGGTCTGGCGAACCATACGATATTAATAGCGAAAGATGGAAAAGAAATTCCTATAGATGACAGCGGGGCGCCTATCAGGGATGATAGGAGGAATATGATCGGCGTCGTGCTTGTCTTCCGGGACATTACAGAGCGCGAGCGGGCTGAAGAGGAGATCAAACAGCGGGTCGAGGAGCTTCATGCGGCCAACGAAGAGCTGCTGAGATTCAACCGCGCCATGGAGGACCGGGAGTTCCGCATGATTGAACTGAAAAAAGAAATAAATGAGCTGTGCGGAAGGCTCGGACAGCCGCAGCGCTATCCGCTTGATTTCGAGAGGGAACAAACCACCCCTGGCCCCTCCTTAACCAAGGAGGGGAGTTAATGGATAAAACAAAAAGCTCCCCGCCTATTTTAGGAGGGGTGGCCGAAGGCTGGGGTGGTAAATGGCGGCATGGAGCACGTTACCAGGGAGGGCAGTTGGTGAGAATAGTGATAATCGAGTAACCTGGGAGAATAAATACAATGGCAAAAACGACAAAAAAGAGCGCTAAGGCAGCGATGAGGCCAAAGGCGGTGGTAAAGAGAAAACAGGGGAGGCCGGTCAGCGCAAAAGCCGAAGCAGACAACTTCTACATTGTCGGCATAGGCGCGTCCGCCGGGGGGCTCGAGGCGTTTGAGAAGTTTTTCACCAACATGCCCGCTGACAGCGGCATGGCCTTTGTGCTGATACCGCATCTCTCGCCTGAACACAAAAGCATTATGAGCGACCTCATGAAGCGATACACAAAGATGGAGGTCTTCCAGGCGGAAGACGGCGTTGAAGTCAAGCCTGATTGTTTGTATATCATCCCTCCGAACAAAGATATGGCCCTTATGGGAAGAAGGCTCCAGTTGCTTGACCCTGTAGAACGCAAAGGGTTCAGACATCCGATTGATTTCTTTTTTCGCTCGCTTGCTGAAGACCTGGGAGAGAAGGCCATCTGCGTTGTCCTGTCCGGGACCGGGACCGAAGGAGCTCTGGGATTAAGGTCTGTCAAAGAGAAAGGCGGCCTGGCGCTTGTCCAGGAACCTAAGGCCGCAGCGGTATGGTCGTTTGATTTATACCGGACGCCGGCCTTACCCGAAGGCCCTGTAAAAAGAGAAGGACTGCCCTCAATTATTTCCACGGCAAGACCGGCAAATACCTGGAGCCTGCCTCGGGAAAGCCGAGCCTGAATATCTTCGAAATGGCGCGCGAGGGATTGAATTTTGAATTAAAGACCGCGCTCCGCAGGGCCGCTGACCGGAAAAAGGATGTAGCCGTAGAGGGTCTGCAGGTCAAGTCAAACGGCGGCTATCAGGCAGTGGACCTGGAGGTGAAATATATTTCGAAGCCGGATTCCATCGAGGGGCTGTTCATGGTGGTATTCAGAGAACCGGCGTCTCCCAAAGGCAGAAAGGTCGAAAAGCTGCGGCCCTGTAAACCGGGGAAGGCGGACCAGCGTCTTGTTGATATGGAGCAGGAATTGAAAGCCACGCGAGGGCACCTTCAGTCCACCATCGAAGAGCTTGAGGCGTCTAATGAAGAGCTCAGGTCTGCCAATGAGGAAATGCAGTCCTCAAACGAGGAGTTGCAGAGCACTAATGAGGAGCTTGAGACCTCCAAAGAGGAGCTCCAGTCGCTGAATGAAGAATTGACGACCGTAAACGCCGAGCTGCAGAACAAGATTGAAGAGCTGTCACAGGTCAATAGCGATATGAACAACCTGCTTGCCAGCACGCAGGTTGCGACAATTTTTCTGGATACAAGCATGAAGATAAAACGCTTTACCCCGGAAATGACAAATGTGTCAAACCTTATCTATACGGACATCGGACGGCCCATCAGTGATATTGTTTCAAAGCTGGACTATCCGGGGCTGCTGAAAGACGCGGAGGATGTGCTCAGGACCCTCGCGGTAAAAGAAAGGGAGGTCCGGCATGAGGAAGGACTCTGGTATTTAGCGCGGATACTTCCCTACAGGACTACAGATAACATCATAGACGGCGTGGTCATAGCGTTCATAGATATTACCGAACAGAGAAAGGCGACTGCGTTTCAGGTTGCCATGGATTACTCGGAAGGCATTGTGGACACAGTGAGGGAGCCGCTTGTCATCCTTGACGCGGGGCTTAGGG
>JAGVHR010000233.1 GCA_020056455.1 Thermodesulfovibrionales bacterium | reverse complement strand
CCTGAACTGAGCATGCCTTCCCTGCAACAACAAGCGGTCCACAGCCCTTTCCGATAGCTGCACCGGAATGCAACAGGCAATAGTTATCCATTAAATGGGCAAAGGCGTGGATGGAGACCTTGGTAATATCCAGTTCTGCCATAAAAGCCATCCGGTTGAGCGTCTCTACATCCTCAAGAGTTTCTTTATATAAAAGGTCGTTTGTATCGATCCTGTCGTGCACAAGGGCATAGAATATAAAGGTGTCATTAGGACAGGGGGAGTAACCGATAGAAAGAGGGTTCATGGTCTCAGATCGTCTTTAATAGCTCCAGCGCAGCAATCTGGCAATTGCAGGCTGCAAGCTTTATGTCCCATTTCGAGCTGTCGCGCTCACCGGCCATATTGCTTATTCCTCGCATTTCTAACATGGGAATGCCGTAAAGAGTACAGATATGGGCAATTGCCGCGCCTTCCATATTTTCACAGATTGCGTCAAACCTCTGCCTGAGTTCCGCTGCCCTTTTATCAGTGCCGGTGCAGGTGGATAAGGTCAGGAAAGGGCCTTTTTTTACTGTGACGCCTGACGAGTGACAGCTGACAAGCTGCGCAGCCCTGACCCCCTTTTTTAGAAGATCTGAATCAAGAGCAAATTCATTGAAATACTTTTTCCTGCCTTTTTTAAGCAAGGGAATCCCTGTCAGTTCTGTCCCATGAAAACCGTTTTCCAGCATAACCCCTTCATCCCCATAGATCTCCTTTTCAGCAACCGCGATATCTCCGGTCCGCAGGCCTGATGAAGGATATGCTCCGCCGATGCCGATGTTCATTACAAATGATGGGTTATAGTCGAGAATAAGCCTCGTTGCGGCATGAGCGGCATTGACCTTGCCCATGCCCGAGAAGATCAGAATAACGCTATTATTATCCGATTTCCCCTTATAAAACAGGCTGTTTACTTCAGATGTCTCTAAGTTTTCGGAAAGTCTGCGGCCCTCTTCAGGGACAGCCGCAATAATACCGATGCAAGTTCTTTTTTTTGTCCTCAAACCCTGCCCCGACCTATTTATTTGTTATTTTTATCATACCAGAAGCCTTGATAAAAAAGGTTTTGCTGTGGTAATCTTTCTACCTTATCTGCCTGTTTGACAGGTGGACATTTCACACGCCGGCTACGGTCCATGTTCAAGGTCCCGTAGGGGAGAACAGGCCAGGCGGAGGAAAAAACCTAAGGAGGAGTACCATGGTAGTTTCAATGAAGGAGTTGCTTGAGGCCGGAGTACATTTCGGCCATCAGGTAAAGCGCTGGAACCCGAAGATGAAAAAATATATCTTTGGGGAAAGAAACGGAATCTACATTATCGATCTGCAAAAAACCCTGAAAGGGCTTGAAGAAGCCTACCAGTTTGTTAGAAATGCCGCTGCCGGCGGCGCGAACGTCCTGTTCGTCGGCACAAAGAAGCAGGCCCAGGACGCTGTCATGGAAGAAGCGATGCGCTCATCTTCTTATTGTGTCAACCAGAGATGGCTCGGCGGCATGCTTACCAATTTTACAACCATAAAGAAGAGCATTGATAAGTTGAAAAAACTCGAGGCCATGAAGGAAGACGGCACTCTTAACCTTCTCACCAAGAAAGAAGCTTCGGCGCTTGAAAAAGAGCGGCTGAAGCTTGACAAGAACCTTTCGGGTATCAAGGATATGAAGGATATTCCAGGTGTAATCTTCATCATTGATCCTAAAAAGGAAAAGATCGCTATTGCTGAGGCAAAGAGGCTTTCAATCCCGATAGTGGCGGTAGTTGATACGAATTGCGACCCTGACGAGATTGATTATGTTATTCCCGGCAATGACGACGCGATCAGGGCCATAAAACTGATGTCATCCAAGATTGCCGATGCTGTGCTGGAGGGTAAGGCGGCCTCAGCAAAGGACGCTGCCAATGAAGAGGAAAAGACAAAAATAGAGGAAAAGGTTGCAGCCGAGGCAGCAGTGGAGGTGACGGAATGACGGAGATTTCAGCCGCAGTTGTTAAGGACCTTAGAGAAAAGACCGGCGCAGGCATGATGGAGTGCAAGAAGGCGCTTACCGATGCGGGCGGCGATTTTGAGAAGGCAATAGATATCCTCAGACAAAAAGGCCTTGCATCAGCTGCAAAGAAGGCGTCCCGTTCCGCATCCCAGGGCCTGATCGGTTCATATATTCACATGGACAAGCTTGGCGTTATGCTCGAGGTGAACTGTGAGACCGACTTTGTGGCGCGGACCGATGATTTTCAGTCCCTGGTCAAGGATATTGCCATGCATATCGCAGCGACAAATCCGACCTATCTTTCCCGCGAAGATGTCTCCCCTGACGTGATCGCCAGAGAAAAGGATATCTACAGGGCACAGGTCATAGGCAAGCCGGAGCAGGTTGTGGAGAAGATCCTCGATGGCAAGCTTGAAAAGTTTTATACTGATACCTGTCTTGTTGACCAGATATTTGTTAAAGACCCTGACGGCAAGAAGAAGGTCAGGGATATCGTAACCGAGAAGATAGCCAAGCTCGGCGAAAATATTGTTATCAGGAGATTTGTTCGCTTCCATCTCGGCGAAACACTGCCGTCGGAACCCAAGAGCTGTTAAGGGAAAACAGGCAGCCATGCCCCGCTTATATAACAGGGTCCTCCTCAAGATCAGCGGTGAAGCGCTCATGGGCGACAAAGGCTACGGCATAGACGCCCACACAGTTGACTTCATGGCCAGGGAGATCAGGGAAATTGTCTCCATGGGAGCTCAGATCTCAATAGTGATCGGCGGCGGCAATATATTCAGGGGTGTGCAGGCGAGCCTTGAGGGAATGGAGAGGGCATCCGCTGACTATATGGGGATGCTTGCAACTGTCATTAATGCCCTGGCTCTTCAGAATGCCCTCGAAAAGCATAAAATCCCTACACGAGTCCAGTCGGCTATCGGCATGCAGGAGTTGTGTGAACCCTATATAAGACGCAGGGCAATGCGCCATCTTGAAAAAGGCAGGGTTGTCATCTTCGCGGCAGGCACAGGCAACCCCTATTTCACTACAGATACTGCTGCTGCCCTGCGGGCTATGGAGATAAATGCCGATGTGATCATTAAGGGCACAAAGGTGGACGGTGTCTATTCCGCCGACCCGGTGAAGGACCCTTCGGCAAAAAAGTTCTCCGAACTCTCCTATATTGACGTGCTTAAAAAAGGGCTCGGTGTTATGGACTCCACAGCCATATCTCTATGTATGGACAATAACCTTCCAATCGTGGTCTTCAGTCTGAGAGGCAAGGGCAACATAAGGAAGATCATTGAGGGGAAAAAGATAGGTACGCTTGTAAGGGGGAACAATGATCCAGGAAGTCAGAAAAAAAACAAATGAGCGGATGCAGGCCTCTGTTGAGGCCCTCAGGAAAAAATTCGGGGCTGTAAGGACCGGCCGGGCATCACTTTCGCTTATCGACGGCCTTACCGTTGACTATTACGGCACACTGACACCTATCCAGCAGCTCGCCAGCCTGAGCATACCTGACAGCAGGCAGATTACTATACAGCCATGGGAGGCCCGCGTAATCCCTGAAATAGAAAAATCGATTATGAAGTCAGACCTCGGACTCACGCCCATGAATGACGGCAAACTCATCAGGATCAACATCCCTGCCCTCACTGAAGAGCGAAGGAAACAGCTTGTCAAAGTGGTCAGAAAAGAAGCTGAGGAAGCCAGGGTTGCTGTGCGCAATATCAGGCGCGATATAAATGAGGAACTTAAGAAGCTCGAAAAAGAAAAACACGTCAGTGAGGACGAGATCAAAAAGGAGCATGACGAAGTTCAGAAGATCACGGATGCCTTTATCAGAAAGGTCGATGAGCTGCTTGAACACAAGGAAAAGGAGATAATGGAGGTTTAATTATGAACAGCAATTTTATGCTTAAGGTTGAAGATGCAAAGCTGCCGGATATTCAGAAGGCCCTTCAGCAGGCCGGAATCAAGGTAAGGAGTATTATAGAAATCTTCAAGGAAGAAATTAAGAAGGAAGATCCCAGGTAATGGCAGCAGAAAAGAAAGCCACTGGCCGAAAACAGGGGTCTTCTCCGGCAATAAAGTCTGCAAGTCCTGCCTCAAAGAAGAAACCCGTGCAGCAGGAGGCAGTGGGAATGAAAAAGACCGTTGCCGGCCATACAGGAAAAACTGTTTTGCCGTCTTCAAAAGGGCCAATGACTGTCAAGAGGAGTGACGAAAGGAAGGAAGTATCCCGCAAGCCCGCCGCCGCTTCAATAACAGATCCTGCTCCTGTCGCAGGCCGCCTTGCAGAACTTCGGAAGATGCTTCTGGCAAAACGGGAGGAAATGCTTAAGGAAGCCAAGCAGGAGATCGTCAAATATGTAAGCGGAGAAAATCGGCAGCTTGTTGATGCAGCAGTTGACGAGGCTGATCTGGCAACTGTGGATATTTCTGAAGACATCAATATAAGGAGACTCGCTACACACAGGCAACTCCTTCTGGACATTGACGAATGCCTGAGAAAAATGAAAGAAGGTACCTATGGTATCTGTGAAGACTGCGGAGAAGAGATAAGCGCAAGACGGCTCAGTGTTCTTCCTACTGCTGTACTCTGCATCGACTGCCAGGAAAATAAGGAGAAATTCCATGCCTTCGAGGAAGATTCGGGGTTCTGATTAAGGAGCATCCACACCCTCGATCTGCCTCGCATATACCTCTGCGAGTATCATATCCGCTCCTTTTAACAAAAGGGTCTCCGCCAGCTTCCTGCCAATAATTTCAGCCTCCTGAGGACTGCCTTCAAGGCGCTCTTTTATCAGGCGGTCTCCTGTGATACTACCAACAAGTCCGTCCATAATCAGCCTGTTATCCTGTATGACCGCATGGGCTGCAATCGGGACCTGACAACCGCCCTCAAGCCTCCTGAGAAGGGCCCTCTCTGCCCTTACACAGATGGAAGTCTCCTGATGGTCCAGGGGGGCGATAAGCTCCATCATATCCCTGTCATCAGTCCTGCATTCTATGCCGACAGCTCCCTGCCCAATGGCGGGCAGACATATCTGCTGATCCAGCACCTCTGTGATTCTGTTGTCCCAGCCAAGTCTTTTGACACCTGCCACAGCAAGGATCATCGCATCAAATTGCCCCTCATCGAGTTTTCTGAACCGTGTTTCAAGATTTCCCCTGAGTTGAGTTATTTTCAGATCAGGCCTGATGTTCAGGAGCTGGCAGGATCTGCGCAGGCTGCTCGTCCCTAACATCGCTCCATCGGGCAGTTCCCTGAAATTTTGAATTTTGAATTTTGAATTCTGGACCCTTGAAATGAAGGCATCCCTCGGGTCTTCCCGTTTGCAGATAACGGCAAGATGAAGCCCATTGGGAAATTCTGTAGGTACGTCCTTCATGCTGTGGACCGCAATGTCGGCCTCTCCTCTTAAGAGGGCCTCTTCGATCTCCTTAACAAAAAGCCCTTTGCCGCCTACCTGTGCGAGCGGAACGTCGAGTATCTTGTCCCCTGATGTCTTGATCTTGTTCAGGGCGATATCAAGCCCCGGATGCATAGTCAGGAGTTGGGCCCTGACCCATTCAGCCTGCCAGAGCGCAAGCCTTGAGCCTCGCGTGCCTATTATAATTTTATTCTTTCCCATCATCTTCTCCGTTTAGATTATAGAGTCTCTTGATCACTTCCGTCAGCATGTCCCTGTCTTCAGCCTCATCCTTGAGCGCGACTGTGGGCGCATGTATGAGTTTGTTCATAATCGAACTTGCCAGCCCTTCAACAGCCTTGCGCTCCTTTTCTCCCATGGCAGGGAAACGGTTGAAGAAACGTTCGAGTTCATCCCTCCTGATCGCTTCAGCTTTTTCGCGGAGAGCAATAAGAGTGGGGACAGAATCAAGAGACGACAGCCATTTTCTGAAGGTCTCGATCTCCTCCTCAACAATGGTCTCAGCCTTTGTGGCTTCTTTCTGCCTCTCAGTAATGTTTGTGTCAACAACGCCCCTGAGGTCATCAACATCATACAGGTATACGTTTTCCAGATCGTTGATTGCCGGATCAACGTTTCTCGGCACAGAGATATCTATTATAAAGACAGGCTTCTGTTTCCGCTCCCTCATGGCCTTTTGCATATGCTCTCTGCGTAGCACGAAGGTTGAAGCCCCTGTTGAACAGATCACAATATCAGTATGGACCAGAGCGTCAGGGAACTCCTCAAAACGCACAGGCCGGCCTTCGAATTCACGGGCGAGTTCACAGCCTCGTTCATAGGTCCTGTTGGCAACCATGATATCCTTTACACCGTTGGTCATCATATGCTTTGCAGCCAGCTCCGCCATTTCGCCTGCGCCAAGGAGCAGGAACGACTTCCCGGAAAGGTCGGTAAATATCTTTCTGGCGAGTTCAACTGCTGCGAAACTGATCGAAACTGCATTTTCAGCTATCCTTGTCTCAGTCCTGACCCTCTTGGCAACAGAGATAGACTTCTTGAGCAGCCTGTTCAACAGCACGCCTGTCGCCTTTCTCTCAAGCGCGAAATCAAACGCATCCTTTAACTGCCCGAGTATCTGTGGTTCTCCCACAACCATGGAATCAAGGCTCGACGCGACCCTGAAGATATGTTTTACTGCTGTCATGCCCTCATGGAGATAGAGGGAGGAATCGAGGGACTCTATCCTGATCTCAAAAAAATGCGCGAGAAAGGCCTTTACCGCTGCGTATGCCTTCTGTACGTCCCTGACCTGAAGATAGATTTCCACCCTATTGCAGGTAGACAGGATTGCGGCCTCTCTGATCTCCGGGATTTCTTTTATCCTGAGGAGACCCTCTTCAAGTCTGGGTCCGTTAAAGGCGAGTTTTTCTCTGAGTTCAACATCAGCTGTTTTATGGTTAAGTCCGACTACAACTATTTTCATCAGAATGAATGGTATCCCTTTAGAAGGAGGTTAACACCGAAAAAAGTGAAGAGCACAACGCAAAAACCGAGGATGGACAGTATTGCGGCCCGTTTGCCTCGCCACCCCAGCGTAAGCCTCACATGGAGAACAAGGGCGTAAATAAACCAGGTGATAAGCGACCATACCTCTTTTGGGTCCCATCTCCAGAATCTGCCGAGCGCGTTTTCGGCCCAGATCGCGCCTGTTATTATCGCCAGAGTAAGAAACGGAAACCCGATAGTGATAAGCTTGTAATTTATCTCGTCCAGGATCTGGAGGCTCGGCAGTCTCCTGAAAAGCCCTCCAAGATGTTTTGACTTCACATAGTGTTCCTGCATCAGATACATGACTCCTGCCCCGAAGGCCATGGCAAAGGCCGCATCACCGACAAAAGCCAAGACCGTGTGAATCATAAGCCATGAGCTCTGGAGCACCGGGCTCAGTTGCTCTATCCTCCGTGGGAGCATGGAGGAGGTAAGCATCATGATAAAGACAACCGGCATGATAAAGGAACCTAACAGACCGACCTTATACCGGTATTCGAGGAAGAAGAAGAGCAGCACAATACACCACGAAAAAAATGATGAGGCTTCGTGCATATTCGCCGTCGGCATATGGCCTGAGATGAAGTAGCGAGCGACAATGTTAAGAGTATGCAGGACAAAGCCTGCGGCCACGAGGCTGAACATGATGCGAGAAGTAGTCCGCGTCCCTTTGAAAAGTTCGAGGACGCAAACGATGGTAGCCGCGAAATAAAAGGTCAGCGCGAGCTCGAAAAGAATGGTTTCCATCAGAGCTGACCGGACAGCCGGTCCGCGAAACCTTCAGTCTTTTTCCGTATTCTCCGTTTTAGTGTTGTTTCTGAATAAAATAAATTCATTTCAATGGATAAATATTACAATATCGGCACTAAAAACTCAATTTACAGCTGCATACAACTACAGATGAAGCCCTGGTTGCCATGCTCAAGCCCCTGAATAAAGCATATTGCCTTGAAAGGATTTGAGGATTGTCGACTCCGAATGCAACAATTGACTTAACGCTGCTTTTTCTGTTTTCTTGACAGGCTTTTTTGGAACCCCATATAATATAGGCCGCTGTTTTCCTGTATGCGCCTGTAGCTCAGACGGATAGAGCAACTGCCTTCTAAGCAGTGGGTCAGGGGTTCGAATCCCTTCAGGCGCGCCATCCCATCCTTTGGATCGGTGTTAAATGTAAAGACTGATGTATAGTATGTGACAGGGTTTTGATGCAGACCAATTTGTTGACTGATGATGAGTTTCTTGTGTTACTATTGACGAACTCGTAAAAAGTCTTAAAGGAGCTTATTATGGTGGGTGTAGCTCAGCCGGTTAGAGCACCAGGTTGTGGCCCTGGTGGCCGGGGGTTCGAATCCCCTCACTCACCCCAATCAAATATTGTTTTGCGCCTGTAGCTCAGATGGATAGAGCATCAGCCTCCGGAGCTGAGGGTCGGAGGTTCGAATCCTCTCAGGCGCGCCAGGTTTTAGGAGTACAATTGGTACCATGATTCGGGTGATGGCTTTTAGTGTTCACAAAAAAGATTGATTTAAGTATACAAATTTTGTTTTACTATTCCTCATTCGTATATCACTTTTATAATGGACCGTTAGCTCAGTTGGTAGAGCAGCTGACTCTTAATCAGCGGGTCGCAAGTTCGAATCTTGCACGGTTCACCAGTAATATCAAGGACTTGGGAGTTTTCCTGAGTCCTTTTTTTTCTTCAGAAAAGTGTCTTCGTAATAAATCAACAGGAGCCCTTTTTAAGGGCAGGCATCACCTTTCTGTTATTTTTTGTTTTTATAAAAATTGACACCGCTATATTCGTCTGATAGTCTCTGATAATGGAGTCAATACGGATTAAAGTGCGTAAGGGATTGCTTATAGCTCTGGCAGTAACGCTGGCAGGCGCGGCAATTTATTTAGCGGCAGGAACCCCGGATATAGGAAGTGATTATAAATATATTGATTTGGCTGACCGGTCGAGCGATACGGAATTACGCCAATCACCGCCGGAGGCCGACTCTAAAAAAACATTTCTTTTCGGCTTCGACAGAAGGGCCAATCCTGCTGAGGATTCCCGTCAATACAGTCCTTTTTTGAAGTATCTGGAAAAGAAGACCGGCTATAAATTTACGCTTAAGTTTGCGGATGGAAGTCCTTTGACGGATGAGGCGGGTATTGGGAATGTGCATTTTGCTATCGTAGGCGCGGGCTCCTACCTCGTTGCGCGCGAGAAATACGGCGCAATCCCTCTCGTTCGCGGTCTTAATGAAGACAACAGGGCGGAATACCGTTCTGTTATAGTGGTCGCGCCCGGCAGCAAGATACATAAAATCGATGAACTGCGAGGCAGGCGTTTCGCGTTCGGCGACGCGCATTCCACGCAGGGGCATGTAATTCCGAGAATAGCGCTAAAAGATCATGGTATAGCTTTAAAGGACCTCGCTCACTACGAATTTACAGGCTCGCATCTGAATGCGGCAAATGCCGTATCCTCAGGCAGGGCGGACGCGGCCGGACTGCAGGACATCATGGGCGTGCGATTGGCAAAGGAGGGGCTTGTGCGCATTATTTATACTTCGCGGTATTATCCGTCGAGCGGTATCTTTGCGAACAAGAACGTGCCCTCCGATGTCCTGGAAAATGTTACTAAGGCGTTAATAGATTTTCAGCCTAAGGGCCGGGACGCTGCCGGGCTTTACCACTGGGACAGAACGGAAATGCCTAACGGGTTTGTCCTTGCGCAAGATGAAGATTACGCGGAACTGAGGAAATACATGCTTGAATTCGGGATTGTTCCAAGAGAAAAAAGGCTGCGCCATGAGACTTTATGAGAAGATAATACTGTTGATAGCGGTTGTTACGCTTGGCATAGGGATTATTATAGGCATAATCGTGGACAGGGTCATGAAAAATTACATGCAAAACGATTTGAAAAACAGGGGGATTTTTATCGCCCGGATGGTTGCTGAAAATATCGTTGATATGATCTATACCGGCGATGTGATTTTCGTCACGGAATACCTGAAAAATATCGCGGCCCATACAGAGGACATTGAATATCTTTATGTAGAAGATTTCAATAACAAAATATTCGCGCACTCATTTGACGGCGGGTTTCCGAGGGCATTGATGAATGAGGGTGGAAAATATCATGCTTCGTATTACAGCGGGCATAAAATGAAGAAATACAAAGCCGGGGATAAATTCATTATCGAATTCGGCTATCCTGTTATTCCCGGAACTCTGGTAGATGTTCATATCGGCATAAACCAGAATGCAGTGCTTTCCCGGATCGTTTCCGTCAGGAGGCAGATAGCGGTTATAACCCTTGTTATAGCCGCAATAGGGTTCGCTATAGGTATAGTCATAAGTTACTTCATTACATATCCCTTAAACAGGCTTGGGAAATATATGGAGAAATTCGATATAGAAAATCCCGGGGAGATAAATATCAAGACCGGCAGCAGGGAAGTGATGGAGCTGGTGAATTCTTTTAACGGGATGAGAGAAGGGGTCGTAAAGGCAAAGGAAGAAAGTCATTACTATATTGAAGAACTGAAAAAAGGCAACGAGAAGCTGGAAAATGCGCTGTCAAATATCAAGACGCTGCGGGGCTTTATACCCATCTGTGCCTCATGCAAAAAAGTCAGGGACGACAAGGGCTTCTGGAAACAGGTAGAGGCATATGTGTCGGAACATTCCGAAGCTGAGTTCAGCCACGGCATATGCCCGAATTGCATGAAAAAGCTATATCCTGAATACAGGATTTAAAAAATGTAAGACAGGACATTATCCTGGAGCGGTTTCCGAAGCTTTACTATGCTGACTACTGCAAATGCCTGCATCTACAGACGGGGCCCTAACATCAGCGTGCCTGATGTAGTTGCGCCGGTAATTAAAGTGATATCCATCCAGCAAAATATTCTTGACAATAATAGTTCTTATTTGATATAAAAAATAAACACAGAATAATTATCAGGTCTGATATGCAAAAATATAAAAACATAGGCTTTAAACTTACTCCTCAGAGGTTGGCTATTCTGAGTTATCTCGAAGGGAATACTGAACATCCTTCTGCTGAGGATATTTATAAGGCTGTTTCAGCGCAGTTTCCGACCATGTCGTTTGCTACAGTTTATAATACCCTGGACACGCTCAGGGATAGAGGATATATCATTGAACTTAATATTGACCCTGCTAAAAAACGTTTTGACCCGAATATTAAGTCACATCACCACCTGATTTGCACATCGTGTAAGATGATAAAGGATGTACATGGTGAGTTTAATCTCAACTTACCGCAGTTGATGAAGGACGATTTCAGAATTACCGGAAACCATATTGAATTTTACGGTGTCTGCCCTGTTTGCCTTAAAAGGAAATGATGGGACAGACGATCAGGAGGAACAATGTGCATTGACCACAGAGTGACATGCAAATGCGGCACATATACCGCAAGTTTTAATTTCCGCGAGGAGATCATGCCGGTTGAAGTTATCAACAGGCTCTACTGCCCACAATGCAGCTCTGACATCTCCTGCAA
Organism: Thermodesulfovibrionales bacterium; assembly: GCA_020056455.1. GTDB lineage: Bacteria > Nitrospirota > Thermodesulfovibrionia > Thermodesulfovibrionales > UBA6898 > UBA6898. Next base: position 1,321 of record JAGVHR010000233.1, on the reverse strand, counting down.
CGCCGACAGCATGATCAGCGACAATGGCTGGATAATAGACTTTGACATGGATGTCGCCAGGTTTGCCGGTTACAAGCTATCAGGAGTTCCGATAACGCCGGAGTATCTTTTTGATCAGGGTTATTGCACCTGGCGCGGGGTCTACCCCATGGACCATATTGATTCGGTCAGGGAACGCGAAGAGCTGGTCAAGCTTTCCAAGATCGATCCCAAAAAATATATCGAAGAAATCAGGCAATGGGGGACGGTCCGAATGGAACGTCTTGCTCGTGAAGGATGGAGGAAAGCAAATGCAGGACAATAGACAAAAGCAGACAAGCCCGTGCAGCATAAAAAATATGACTGTGCCTGAATTCATAACATGCACAAAGTGCGGGGATGAGTTGGAGCTATGGACTGACGAAGATGAAACTATTTGTCAGTCCTGCGGTCATAAGGTCTTCAGGAAGGAAGCAATAATTCATTGACTGTAACTACATGTATTGTTTATGAAAGGAGAAAATCATGGCATCTAAATCAGAAAAGAACCTTAAAGAGGCATTTGCCGGTGAGTCCCAGGCAAACCGGAAATATCTTGCCTTTGCAAAACAGGCTGAACTGGACGGGTTTAAACAGGTTGCAAAGCTCTTCAGGGCAGCCGCAGAGGCTGAGACAGTGCATGCCCACAACCATCTCAGGGAACTGGGCGGCATCAGGACTACAAAAGACAACCTCAATGAGGCCATAGCCGGAGAGTCCTTTGAGTTTCAGACCATGTACCCGAAGATGATAGAGGAGGCAAAGACAGAGGGCAATGCCCTTGCAGAGCGTAGTTTTGTTTATGCCAACGAGGTCGAGAAGGTCCATGCAGATCTATACAGGAAGGCATTTGATAATCTCGGCAGCAACGAAGAGACCGACTATTATGTCTGCCAGGTTTGCGGCAACACTGTAGAAGGCGCTGCCCCTGATGAGTGCCCGATTTGCAAGGCAAAGAAACAGGCTTTTAGAAAAATCGATTGAGTTAATGAAGGTCATTTCTTTTTTGGGCAGTCCAAGGGTTGACGGCAATACTGAACTGCTGCTTAATGAGGTTATACGGCCTGTCAAAGAGCAGGGGCACGAGGTGAAGATATTCAAACTCAATTCCATGGGTATCAAGCCCTGCCAGGACTGTGGCGGCTGCGACAAGACCGGCGTATGCATCATGAATGATGATATGAATGATATCTATCAGGCTATCAGGGAGGCTGACAGGGTCATCCTGGCCTCCCCGATCTTTTTTTTCGGCCTCAGTGCGCAGACAAAGGCAATGGTGGACCGTTGCCAGGCATTCTGGTGT